>NZ_JAPYJX010000015.1:0-1157 GCF_027257105.1 Corynebacterium faecium | reverse complement strand
GGGGATGCGGACAAATTCTTGGAGTGCATTTGGGGGACTTTGTCTCGTTGTTATGCACTCAGTGCTTGTCGGTGTTCGGCGATGGTGGTGTAGCCGTCGCCGAGTGTCGACTTCAATCGTCTGTGAATGTAGAAGTCGATGTAGGTGTCAATATAGTCGCGCATCTGCGCCACCGTCATCGTTGACACCACAGGCCTGCCTTTGAGCAGTTCCTGTTTCATCGTGCCGAAGAACCCCTCGGTGCGCGCATTGTCGCCGCTGGTGGCTTTGCGTGACAGTGACGGGATGTATCGCCACCGGTTGTCGCACCACGCATCGGCCTGGCAGTCGGGACAATCCAGGATGTTGTGGGCGTGGTTGGTAATCAGGCTGACCCAGCGTGGGCTGCGGTAGAGCCCACCACGGTCGGAATGGATGATTGGTTGCGCACCGTCGGGTTTTAGCTTGTCGATTCGCGCGATCATCTCGGCGACAAGATCGTGGTCCGGTGACGTCGACATGGTTACCGCAATCGGCATCCCGTCGTAGAAATCGATCGCTGCCGACAGGAACAACTTCCCGTCTGGGCAGTGGATTTCGGTGACATCAGTGCCGATTTTCTCCCACGGCGCATCCGCGTGGAAATCGTGGGTAAGCCCCTTGGCGTCGGCGTGGTCGGTGAAGTACTGCGACGGTTCGATCACCGGCCGGGCCACATCCGAATCCCGGTCATCGTCGGTGCCGTCGGTTGGGGTGATCAGCAGCAGGTTTGCCGGCTTGTGGTCGGTCTCACCGGTGTAGGAGGAGTACTTGCCCGACACCTTCGCCGGCGGGCGGCACCCAAGCTCTTTCATGAGGGTGCGCACGATCTTTTCCGACACCGTATGCCCCATGATCTTCAACCAGGCGTGGATGCGCCGGTACCCGTAGCTTCGCCCGGATTCGGCGGCTGCCTGCAAGATCAGCGGTTTGAGTGCAGCGTGGCGCTGTTCGCGCTGTTGCACCACCTTCGTGTGTTTGTGCCGGTGGTAGTAAAACGTCGACTGCGCAATCCCGACAACCGCGCATGCTCGAGCGATGGAAAACTCGTGAGCGTCCGTGAGGGCAACCACCACAGCGGCTTTCGCCGCGGTGGACAGCTCACCGTCACGGACGTCGTCTTTTCCCCGCGACTCACC
>NZ_JAPYJX010000014.1:0-1357 GCF_027257105.1 Corynebacterium faecium | reverse complement strand
GGTCCCCCTTCTCCCGAAGTTACGGGGGCATTTTGCCGAGTTCCTTAACCACAGTTCACCCGCTCGCCTGAGTATTTTCTACCTGACCACCTGTGTCGGTTATGGGTACGGGCCGTATACGCACATCGCTAGAGGCTTTTCTCGGCAGTCCAGGATCACCAACATCACCCAAGCAAGGGCTACGCATCACGCCTCACACAAAAAACACCAGGATTTACCGTGGTGTCGTGCCACACGCTTGCACCGCAATCCAATCAGCGGCTCGGCTACCTCACTGCGTCACCCCATCACTGACCTACAACGGATCAGGCCCCACGCATCACCACCAACCAACCACTTCGAAAAGTGGCAACGGTCGGCGGGTCAGGGTGGTTAGTCTCACCGCTTCGATACTGGGCGCGCACATACGGGTACGGGAATATCAACCCGTTAACCATCGACTACGCCTGTCGGCCTCGCCTTAGGACCCGACTCACCCTGGGAAGACGAACTTGACCCAGGAACCCTTAGTCATCCGGCGGGCAAGATTCTCACTTGCCATTCGTTACTCATGCCTGCATTCTCACTCGCATGCAGTCCACCGCTCCTTCCAGTACGGCTTCACCCCACACACGACGCTCCCCTACCCAAACAAAAATGTTTGCCGCGGCTTCGGCGGTGTGCTTGAGCCCCACTACATTGTCGGCGCGGAACCACTCGACCAGTGAGCTATTACGCACTCTTTCAAGGATGGCTGCTTCTAAGCCAACCTCCTGGCTGTCTTCGCGATCCCACATCCTTTTCCACTTAGCACACCCTTAGGGGCCTTAACCGGCGATCTGGGCTGTTTCCCTCTCGACTATGAAGCTTATCCCCCACAGTCTCACTGCAATGCACCACTTGAAACCGGTATTCGGAGTTTGGCTGACGTCGCTAAGATGATAGTCCCGCTCAACCAACCAGTAGCTCTACCTCCGGCAAGCTCACATCACGCTGCACCTAAATGCATTTCGGGGAGAACCAGCTATCACGGAGTTTGATTGGCCTTTCACCCCTACCCACAGCTCATCCCCTCAGTTTTCAACCTAAGTGGGTTCGCGCCTCCACAACCTCTTACAGCTGCTTCACACTGGCCATGGGTAGATCACCCCGCTTCGGGTCCAGGACATGCCACTTAAACACCCTATTCGGATTCGCTTTCGCTACGACTACCCCACAATCGGGTTAACCTCGCGACATGCCGCTGACTCGCAGGCTCATTCTTCAAAAGGCACGCCATCACACACAAACAGGTGCTCTGACGGATTGTAAGCGCATGGTTTCAGGAACTCTTTCACTCCCCTCCCGGGGTACTTTTCACCATTCCCTCACGGTACTT
>NZ_JAPYJX010000013.1:0-1532 GCF_027257105.1 Corynebacterium faecium | reverse complement strand
TTTTTGTGGAGAGTTTGATCCTGGCTCAGGATGAACGCTGGCGGCGTGCTTAACACATGCAAGTCGAACGGAAAGGCTCCTGCTTGCAGGGGTACTCGAGTGGCGAACGGGTGAGTAACACGTGGGTGATCTGCCCTGCACTTCGGGATAAGCCTGGGAAACTGGGTCTAATACCGGATAGGACGATGGTTTGGATGCCATTGTGGAAAGTTTTTCGGTGTGGGATGAGCTCGCGGCCTATCAGCTTGTTGGTGGGGTAATGGCCTACCAAGGCGTCGACGGGTAGCCGGCCTGAGAGGGTGTACGGCCACATTGGGACTGAGATACGGCCCAGACTCCTACGGGAGGCAGCAGTGGGGAATATTGCACAATGGGCGCAAGCCTGATGCAGCGACGCCGCGTGGGGGATGACGGCCTTCGGGTTGTAAACTCCTTTCGCTAGGGACGAAGCGTTTTTGTGACGGTACCTGGAGAAGAAGCACCGGCTAACTACGTGCCAGCAGCCGCGGTAATACGTAGGGTGCGAGCGTTGTCCGGAATTACTGGGCGTAAAGAGCTCGTAGGTGGTTTGTCGCGTCGTTTGTGTAAGCCCGCAGCTTAACTGCGGGACTGCAGGCGATACGGGCATAACTTGAGTGCTGTAGGGGAGACTGGAATTCCTGGTGTAGCGGTGGAATGCGCAGATATCAGGAGGAACACCGATGGCGAAGGCAGGTCTCTGGGCAGTAACTGACGCTGAGGAGCGAAAGCATGGGTAGCGAACAGGATTAGATACCCTGGTAGTCCATGCCGTAAACGGTGGGCGCTAGGTGTGAGTCCCTTCCACGGGGTTCGTGCCGTAGCTAACGCATTAAGCGCCCCGCCTGGGGAGTACGGCCGCAAGGCTAAAACTCAAAGGAATTGACGGGGGCCCGCACAAGCGGCGGAGCATGTGGATTAATTCGATGCAACGCGAAGAACCTTACCTGGGCTTGACATACACCAGACCGGGCCAGAGATGGTCTTTCCCTTTGTGGTTGGTGTACAGGTGGTGCATGGTTGTCGTCAGCTCGTGTCGTGAGATGTTGGGTTAAGTCCCGCAACGAGCGCAACCCTTGTCTTATGTTGCCAGCACGTTATGGTGGGGACTCGTGAGAGACTGCCGGGGTTAACTCGGAGGAAGGTGGGGATGACGTCAAATCATCATGCCCCTTATGTCCAGGGCTTCACACATGCTACAATGGTCGGTACAACGCGTCTGCGAGCCTGTGAGGGTGAGCTAATCGCTGTAAAGCCGGTCGTAGTTCGGATTGGGGTCTGCAACTCGACCCCATGAAGTCGGAGTCGCTAGTAATCGCAGATCAGCAACGCTGCGGTGAATACGTTCCCGGGCCTTGTACACACCGCCCGTCACGTCATGAAAGTTGGTAACACCCGAAGCCAGTGGCCTGTCACAAGGAGCTGTCGAAGGTGGGATCGGCGATTGGGACGAAGTCGTAACAAGGTAGCCGTACCGGAAGGTGCGGCTGGATCACCTCCTTTCTAAGGAGCTT
>NZ_JAPYJX010000012.1:0-5184 GCF_027257105.1 Corynebacterium faecium | reverse complement strand
TTTCAGCAGAAACAGGCCGTGAAAAGCCCAAACCCAACCAAAAACAAACCAACCAACACAAAGTGCTGGACTGGCAAAATCCAAAAATTACAAAGGTTCACACCAACCCCCAACCCGACGGGGTCAAAAACACGGGGGTCGGCCAAAAAATACGTGAAACATGTTCAACCACACCCCACGCACACCGAACCAAACAGATAACGCGATCCATCATTGGAATTCAACCACGCCACCACCGGCACACACCCACAACAGGGCACACACCACACAGTGCACAAAACGAGGCAGGCAAACACACCCACGCAACAAAAGTACATTGGCACACTATCGAGTTCTCAAACAACACCAGCACACCCAAACCAACCCACACAACAGTGGACCAGCCTCAAGTGACTTTGGAATCCGCCAGCGATTGTTTTCCTGCCCGCCACACAAACCGGAAAGAATCTCACTCTCCAGCGGGGCGTTGTCGGTCTCGCTGACTCGATATAAGTTACACACACCCCACGCACAACACAAACCCGCAGCACAACGCGGGTTTTATGCGCGTTCTACATGTGCACCAAGCGCGTTTAACTGCTCGACAAAGGCCGGGTAGCCGCGGTCGATGTGGTGCACCTCGTGCACGGTGGTCACACCGTCCGCGACCAGGCCGGCGAGCACGAGGCCGGCGCCGGCGCGGATGTCGGAGGACCACACGTCGGTGGACGACAGGTTGTCCACTCCACGCAGCATGACATGGTGGCCGTCCACGTTGGCGTCGGCGCCCAGGCGCAGCATCTCGTCCACAAACCGGAAGCGGGCCTCAAAGACGTTCTCGGTGATCACGGATACGCCGTCGGCAATCGTCGCCAGCGCGATTGCCATGGGCTGCAGGTCCGTCGGAAAGCCGGGGTACGGCAAGGTCTGGTAGTCCACGGCGCGGGGACGCTGGTCCATGCGCACGCGGAACCCGTTGTCGTAGGTCTCCACGTTGGCGCCGGCGAGCTTCAGCTTCGACAGCGCCAGGTGCAGATGCCCGGGGGCGGCGCCGGTGACGGTGATGTCGCCCTGGGTCATGGCCGCGGCGTACGCCCAGGTACCGGCGACGATGCGGTCGCCGACCACCGTGTGCTCCGTCGGCGAGAGCGAATCCACACCATCGACGGTGATGGTGGACGTGCCCGCGCCTTCGATGCGCGCGCCCATGGAATTGAGCATGGAACACAGGTCCACGATCTCCGGCTCGCGCGCGGCGTTGTCAAGCACGGTGCGGCCGTCCGCAAGCACCGCCGCGGTGACGATGTTCTCCGTCGCACCCACGGACGGAAAGTCCAGCTTGATGGAGGCACCGGTGAGCTTGTCTGCCCGCGCCACCACCGCGCCGTGCTCGATGTGGGTGGTCGCGCCCAGCTTCTCCAGGCCGGACTGGTGCATGTCCAGCGGGCGCGACCCGATGGCGTCGCCGCCCGGGAGCGCCACGTACGCCTCGGTGCAGCGGGCGACCAACGGCCCGAGCACTGCAACGGATGCGCGGAACTGGCGCACCGCGTCAAAGTCCGCGTGCGGGGACACCTCGGCCGGGGTGTGGATGCGCACCACATCGCCTTCGATGTCCACCTCGCAGCCCAGCCCGACCAGGACGTCGCGCAT
The DNA here is from genome assembly GCF_027257105.1 of Corynebacterium faecium. Classification (NCBI taxonomy): domain Bacteria; kingdom Bacillati; phylum Actinomycetota; class Actinomycetes; order Mycobacteriales; family Corynebacteriaceae; genus Corynebacterium; species Corynebacterium faecium. Next base: position 3,552 of record NZ_JAPYJX010000012.1, on the reverse strand, counting down.
CAGCGGAACGTCCAGGATCCGGGGGCAGTTGCGCAGCGTGGTGGTGCCTTCGGCCAGAAGGGCCGCGGCCATCAGTTTGAGCACGCTGTTCTTGGCGCCGTCGACGCGAACTTCGCCCGCAAGCCGGGCGCCGCCTGAAACCAAAAACCGTTCTTTCACGTCCGCCACAGTACAGAACCGGAGGGACGTCGATAAGCAATTGCCTACGGCAGAGCGCCGATGCGACGCGCGGCGTTGACCGCCTCATACCTGGTGTGAGCACCGAGTTTGCGCATCACGCTGCGCAGGTAGGACTTCACGGTCTCCGCGCCGATGCCCATCTCGGCGGCGGCCTCCACGTTGGTGTGGCCGAGCGCCACGCATGCGAGCACGTCGAGCTCGCGAGCGGACAGCTTGGTGGTCTGCTTCACGGCCACCGGGGAGACCAGCTGCTCACAGAGCTGCTCGAGCTCTTTGCGCAGCTTCTCGTCCTCCACACGGTTGGTCAGCATGCGCAGCTTGGAGTGGGTGGCGCGCACCTGCTCCCACTCGGCGCCGTTCATCGCGCGACCGGTCTTGGCGCCGGCGCGGTCCCCGCCGTCGGAAGAGCGCAGCGCCGCGTTGACGGCGAGCTCCTGCTCGAGGGTGCGCGCGGTCATGGCGACTTCCTCGATGACCTTGTCACCCAGACGCACAGGCGAGTGCACGCCGACGTACAACACGCCCCGAATCTCACGCTGCACGATCACCGGCACGGCCACGACGGAGTGCAGGCCCTCGTCCTGGATCTGCTGGTCGTACTCGTGGGAGATCACGGACGCTCGCGTGTAGTCGGCGATGCCCACTGCGCGGCGGGTGGACACGACCCTGCCGCCCACGCCAGCCCCCTCGGCGACGCTGAGGTTCTGCAGCGCCGGGGTACGCAGGCCGATCCACTGGGTGATTTGGATCCGGTTGTCCGACAGGAGAGTGCCGTACATGGCAACTGGAATTCCGGTTGCGGTCTTCAACGCGGTCAGTGCAGCACGGATCGCGTCATCGTCGTCCTTGATGCGCTGCGCATCCATCGTCATACGTGTCGCCTTCCACCGTTCCGGGGGCACCCGTTTGGGGAACACCCGAATCCGAACAGGACTCAAAAACAATCGTGATCATATCGCGCGAACGGGGGTAGCCAAACTTAGCCCCGCTCGAACGGCGCTTGATTCAACGCTTCCACGGCACCCAAAACGCCGGTCCGAACCATCCGGTACACACGAGACAAACCACCCGGTCTAGTTCGGGGTGTATGCTGAGCCTTAAACAAACTCAATCAACCCAGGAGGCAATCTCTCATGGCGAAGATCGCAAGCAACGTTCTCGACCTCATCGGCGGCACCCCGCTCGTCGAGCTGAAGGACATCACCGAAGCCCACGGCTCCAAGGCCCGCGTGCTGGCCAAGCTGGAGTTCTACAACCCGGCCAACTCCGTCAAGGACCGCATCGGCAAGGCCATCATCGAGGCCGCCGAGGCATCCGGCGAGCTGAAGCCGGGCGGCACCATCGTCGAGGCCACCTCCGGCAACACCGGCATCGCACTCGCACTCGCGGGCGCCGCGAAGGGCTACAAGGTCATCCTGACCATGCCGGAGACCATGTCCACCGAGCGCCGCGTGCTGCTGCGCGCCTACGGCGCAGAGATCGTGCTCACCCCGGGCGCCGCCGGCATGAAGGGGGCCGTGGAGAAGGCCAACGAGCTGGTAGAGCAGAACGAGGGCGCCATCCTGGCCCGCCAGTTTGAGAACGAGGCCAACCCGAAGATCCACTACGCCACCACCGGCCCGGAAATCTGGGAGGACACCGACGGCGAGGTGGACATCCTCGTCGCGGGCGTGGGCACCGGCGGCACCATCTCGGGCGCCGGCAAGTACCTCAAGGAGCAGAAGTCGGACGTCAAGGCCGTGGCCGTCGAGCCGGCTGCCTCCCCACTGCTCTCCAAGGGCGAGGCTGGCCCGCACAAGATCCAGGGTCTGGGCGCCAACTTCATCCCGGGCACCCTGGACCGCAACGTCGTGGACGAGATCATCGCCGTGACCAACGAGGACGCCGTGTCCACCTCCCGCGAGCTCGCGGTCAAGGACGCCATCCTTGGCGGCATCTCCGCAGGTGCGAACGTCAAGGCGGCGCTGGAGCTGGCTGCGCGCGAGGAGAACGCCGGCAAGACCATCGTGGTCATCATCCCGGACTTCGGCGAGCGCTACGTCTCCACCGTCCTGTACGAGGACATCCGCGACTAAGCACCTTTTGCTTAGCGACGAGCTGTCGCCCCTCCCCCGGCCCCGACACCATCCGGCGCCGGGGCGGGCGGGGCCCGAAACCCGCAAACCGGCTACCTACAACCGGCTACCCGTCGAAAACTCGGCTGGTAGCCGGTTGTAGGTAGCCGGTTTCTTCGTGCGAACGGACCGGTTCTGACGGGCTGGGCAGGGCTGGTCGGACCACCCATGACCCCGGGGGAATCTTTATCCCCACAAAAAATGAACCGCTTGGTACACTGCGCCCCATGCTTTCCCTGGCCGCAAAGGTAATTTCCACCGTCCGCGAGGACCTGGCAAACGCGCGCGAGCACGACCCGGCCGCGCGCGGCGACGTCGAAAACGCTGTCGTGTACTCAGGCCTGCACGCCATCTGGGTGCACCGCATCTGCCACGCCATGTGGGAGCGGGACTGGAAGGGGCCGGCGCGCATCCTGGCGCAGTTGAACCGGTTCTTCACCGGCATTGAGATCCACCCCGGCGCGACGATCGGCCGCAGGTTCTTCATCGACCACGGCATGGGCATCGTCATCGGCGAGACCGCGGAGATCGGCGACGGTGTCATGCTCTACCACGGTGTGACCCTGGGCGGTCAGGTGCTCACGCAGACGAAGCGCCACCCCACCATCGGCGACAACGTCACCATCGGCGCCGGCGCCAAGGTGCTGGGCCCAGTGACCATCGGCGCCGGCTCCGCCGTCGGCGCGAACGCCGTGGTGACCAAGGACGTGCCGGAAAACTCCATCGCTGTCGGCATCCCGGCGAAGACCCGCCCGCGCAAGACGGACGAGTGCATCAAGCTCGTAGACCCGGACAGCTACGTCGATCCGGGCAGCTACATCATCTAGTTAGGCGAGCAGGTCCCGGTACTGCGGGTTCTGCTCGATGTAGCGCTCCACCGCGGGGCAGGACGGGGTGACCTGCATGCCGTCGGCGCGGGCGTCGTCAAGCGCTGCCTGGATCAGCGGCTTGGACAGGCCTTGGCCGCGAAACTTGGGGTCCACCACGGTGTGCGGCAGGTCGCGCACGCCGTTCGCGTCGGTGTAGGTGGCAAAGCCGGCGACTTCTTCGCCGACGAGGATTTCGTACTGGCCGTCCGTTTCGTTCTTGCGCACGGATACTTCCGAGTTTTCAGACATGCGGCCGACTATATATGTGGGGTTAAGGGTCAAAAAGTGTGTCCAGAATCGCGGATTTTTAGGGATTGACCTGTAGGTTTCAGGAAAGTATATGCTTCCGGGGCATATATCTGGGTCTCGAGCGTTCAATCCTCGGTGTG
>NZ_JAPYJX010000011.1:0-10841 GCF_027257105.1 Corynebacterium faecium | reverse complement strand
GGACGACCAGCCCTCTACGACAACGCTATCGACACCGACTACACCCACTCAATCGGCATCCAAAAAGGCCAAATCTAACCCCCACGACACGCCGAGCCAGACACACTTTTTGTCGTTTAACCCGCTATTCCCTCCGAGTGGCTGGGTCAACAGAAGAACCCCGCAACCAGCCTTTGCGCCGATTGCGGGGTGAAAGAAAGTGCTCCTCCAACTGGGCTCGAACCAGTGACCCTTCGATTAACAGTCGAATGCTCTGCCAACTGAGCTATGGAGGAATATTGTTGCGTTGCTGTTCGCTGTGCAACGAGATGTAACAATAGCGTGGGTTGTCTGCGTTGCCCAAATCGGCAGGTTGAGTGGTGTTTTCGGGCTTGGTTATGGGGTTGGATTTTTGGGTAGGGTGGCGGGCATGTTGATTCCGGTAGGTGGATTCCGAGCAAACGCCGTCGCATGGGGGCTGGCGGGCTTCGGCGTGGTGTGTCTGTTGTCGGCGAACCGTCTTGACGACTGGCGGGCGCTGACGTTCCTGGGGCTGGCGCTGGTCATTCCGAGCGTCGTTTGGCTGGCCGCAGACAAGTGGTTCTCGCGACCACGCGGGGCGCTGTGGTGGGTGCTCGTGGCGGCCGCCGTCGCGCTCGGAGTGTGGGGAATTGCGCTGTTCCCCTCGAAGTGACGGGGATAACGCGATAAAGTGGCGGACATGAAGAAACCGATGCTTGCACTCGGCGTCGCCGCCGCCGTCACCACCTCCGCCGTCATTGCGCCTGCCACCTTTGCTGAGGAGGGCGCAAACACTACCGATACGGGTTCGTCTGCGGATTCGGGGGAGGCCGAAGGTTCGTCGTTAAGCACGGGCGCGATTATCGGCATCACCCTCGGCGTGCTGGCCGCGGTGGGCGCCGGCGGGTACTTCGCGGTGCAACAGGGCTGGCTGGAGCTACCCGAGTTTGTGGACCCGGCTGCGGCCGCGGGGCTGTCCTCGCTGGTGCCGGCGCTCGCGATCCCGGGGCTGACGAAGAAGGACAATGGTGCGGCTGCTGGTGGATCTTGCGCGCCGCAGGCTTTCGACGCGGTGGTGCCGGAGTGGCCGCACTTTACTGGTACCAACGTGATGTTCTGCGACGGTAAGTGGGCCATCGCGGGTGCGAACCAGACGGACTGGATCCTGTACTTCAAGAACTCGAACGGCAAGTGGGCCGTGATCCCGACTGCCGGCACGAAGCAGAACGGCATGGCGCGCGGGTGCTACAACGGCATCACGCTACGCGAGCAGGGCGCGCCGGAGGAGTTCATCCGCCAGGCGCCGATTTGCACGCCGGCGGAGATTGGGAAGTAGTTCCTCGTCCTCGGGGGTTCGCGGGCGCTTGGGGCGCTGGGGGGTGAGGGGGGAGTTGAGCTGGGAGCGGATTGTGTCGCTGCCGGCTTTTCTTTTGGGATCGCAGTGGGTCAGTGTTGCGCGATTTTGGCGTATAGGCGAAAGCCTGAATTCGTCGGCGGGGGAGGCTGTCTTCGCTCCCTTAACTCGCTGGTCCGATTTTTGAGGCTGCGCAAGGCGTGTTGCCCCAATTAGGGTTTTGGCTAAAACCTGAATTCAGGGTCGGCGGAGGCCGCTCAGGGTGGTGCTTGTGGCTGATGTGGCGCGCATCTGTCCGTCCGATTCAGGCTAAATGCGACGGAAGTTGGTGTGCGATCCCGACCGCCGGTACGAAGCAACGCGGGATGTATTGCGGTGCTACAACGGCTGGACTCTGTGCGAGCACGGTGCGCTGGAGAGGCTCACGCGCCAGGTGCCGATTCGCACGCCGGCGGAGATTGGGAAGTAGCACTTCTGCAGATACGAAAGTGCCCCACCTCGGATTGAGGTGGGGCATTGCGCTATTTGCTTACTTCAGCGTCGGAGTGAGCATTGCGAGGCCGTTCGAGTTGACCTTCTTCTTATCGTCCACTTTGTCCACGGCGTACATGATGATTTTGACGCGGCCGCCGCCGCGGATGTCGGCGCTACGTTTCTTGGCCTCGCCCGGCTTCACCGTTACGCGATCACGAAGGCCGTCGTTCAGATAAACCTCGATCACGCCGACACCGCCAGAGTTCGGGATGTTGGAAGCCCACGCAGCGGTGTAATTTAGCGTCGAGTACTTCTTGTTCACATCAAACGTCGAGTGGTCATACCAGTCTGCGTTCGTGGAGATCAGTGACATCGGGTAGTCCTTCCCGTTGAAAGTCACGTCGACACCGGACTGGATTCCATGGATACGGTTTCGGTGGGTGTGCAGGTACTTCCCGTCGGCGAACTCCGGCTTGGAGTACTTGCCCGAGTTACCCGGCTTCGACGGGGCGGACGGGGAGGAGTTGCCGCCACCGTTGTTGCTGGAGCTATCACCCAGTTCCGGGGCGACGGCGCCAAGGATCACGCCAAGGGCGGTGATGATCGCCAGCACAGAGCCGACGATTTGGGGCAGCAAGTTCTGGAAGTCACGGAGCTGACGCTCGAGATCTTTCGCGTTAGGCACGGAGCTCTCCTTTGCAGGATTCGTGGAAGATTCTGACAATAGAATCTAAGCACGTGCCAAGCTGCTTTGCAGGGAATTGGGTGACGGGTCTTGCCGGAGGCTCGTCGATAAGCAAAAGGCCCGGCTGCACGGACGCAACCGGGCCTTCACCGCCTACGAGCTACACCTGGTAGCCCATCGGGGCGCCGGGGCCGAGCGGGATGCCCAGGGCGTACCAGATCATGAAGAAGACGAACCAGCCCACCAGCATCGACACCGCGTACGGCAGCGAAAGCGACATTAGGGTGCCCACGCCGGCCTTCTTGTAGTACTTCTGCAGGAACGTCAGCGCCAGGGCGAAGTAGGGCGACATCGGGGTGATGATGTTCGACGGCGAGTCGCCGATGCGGTAGAGCATCTGGGTGACCTCGGGGGAGACGTCCACGTACATCATCATCGGCACGACCACCGGCGCCATCAGCGCCCACTGCGCAGAGCCGGAGGTGATGAATAGGTTGATCAGCGTGACCATCAGCACGAACGCGGCGAACAGGATCACGTTCGGCAGGTCCCAGGACTGCAGCAGCTCAGAGCCCTTGATCGCGGTCCAGGGGCCCAGGTTGGACCACTGGAACCACGCCAGGAACTGGGAGACGGCGAAGAACAGCACCAGGATGGGCAGGAGGGTTTCCAGGCCCTTGGCCATGAACTTCGGCACATCCGCAGCCTCCTTCACCGTGCCCACGATCAGGCCGTAGACCAGGCCGGTGGCGAAGAAGATCGCGGTGATCGGCACGGCAATCGCGCGGATCAAAGGCGACTCCATGAAGCCCTCCTCCGGCCGCGCGAACGGCGAGCCCGGGATGAACAGTAGGGCGAAGTAGGCCACCAGTGCGACGAGGAGGGTCACGCCGGCCCAGGCCAGGCCCTTGCGCTCGAGAGGGGTGAGCGACAGGTCATCGTCGTCGGTGAGGTGGGAGTCGTCGGGCTGGTTGGACTCGTCGAGTTGGAGTTCGTCCTCGTCGATGTGGTCGTGGTCGACAAGGTTCTCGGCCTTCTTGTCCACGAACAGTTCCGTCACCGCCGTGATGATCAGCGACAGCACAACCGCGGACGGGATGACGAAGAAGATGTTGGCGAGCGGGGAGACGTGGTATTCGGCGTCGACAAGCTGTGCGGCGGAGGTGGAGATGCCGGCCAGCAGCAGGTCGGTGATGTTCAAAATCAGCGAGGAATTAAAGCCTGCCGACGACGCCGCGAACGCCACCATCGCACCCACCACCGGCGAGCGGCCCACCGCGTGGAAGGCCATCGCGCCCAGCGGGATGATGATCACGTAGATGGCGTCCGAGGCCACCGAACCGGTCACGCCGGCAAGCGCGACCATGAACGTGAGCATCTTCGGGCTGACCTTGTCCACCATCGCGCGGACCATCGCCGCGAGCAGGCCCGTCTGCTCCGCCACGGCCACACCCAGCATCACCGCCAGGATCACGCCCAGCGGCGGGAAGGCGATGAAGTTCTCCACCGCGTCGGTGACCATGCGCGAGATGTTCTCGCCGGTGAGCAGAGATTCGACGTGGATCTCTTCGCCGGTTGCGGGGTCCACGGCGGAAAGACCAGCCTTGTTGGCCAGCCAGGAGGACACCGCCACCACGCCGGCCAGGATCACAAACAGCCAGAACGGGTCCGGCAGCTTATTGCCGATCTTTTCAATCCAGCCCAAAAAGCCGGACATGCCGTCTTGGTCTTGACGCTGGTCTTGGGCCTGGTCTTTAGGCTTATGGTCGGGTTTCTTGTCGGTCCTGGTTGATCCGGTCATGGTGGGTCTTCCTGGTTGTCGGCAATTTGTGAGAGCCACATTACATATTCGTCACCCCGTAAGGTGAATCGCGTGAGTACTGAATTCCAAATTTCTCCCCGGCCCGCCCGCCGCGGCTTCGGGTTCGCCGGCGCCGCCTCGGTTGTTGCGGTGCTGGCCATCGTGGCGCTGGTGCTGGCGCTGACCCGCCCAGCGCTGCTCAATTGGCGGGAGGGGGAGGTGACGTCGACGACCATTGGGGCGTCGCTAGGCGATATTGCCCAGCTTTCTGTGGAGGAATACGTCTTCTCCGACGTAGGCAAATTCGACCAGGAAGGCCTCGAGGTGCTTGGGGTGCGCGTGCCGTTTACCGGGCGGAATTTCCTGGTGACGTACGACGGGCGCGTCACCGCGGGCATCAAAGACGCCTCGCTTATCGACGTGCGTTTGGCCGACGGGGAAGTCAACGTGCAACTGCCCGAGGTGGAGGTGCTCGAATCCCACATCGACGCCGACAGCGTCAAGGTTTACGACCAAACCATGAACCCCATCAACCAACTCCGCGTCGAAGACGTCACCGGGTTCATCGCCGACCGCGAGGCCGACGCGCGGGAGAAAGCCATCGCGTCCGGGTTGTTGGACCGCGCCGGGCAGCACGCCGAGGAGCTCGTGCGCGCTCACGTGGCGGCGCTGGTAGCCGGCACTGAGTACGAGGACTACGAGGTGCGGGTTTCCCAGGCGCGGTAGTTCGTGCGTTCCGCGGCTTCCGCTCGCCCCGCCCCGCCTCCCGCGCCCCGACCCGCCACAACAACCTCCAAGTCGAGGTGGCGCATTCACCCACTGACAACTCCGGCCATTCCCAGGGTCTGGATCCCAGGGTTTGTGGAAAGGCAGGTATGGAGACGCCGCGCGTGGTAATCTTTTCACATGCGTAAAACTTTTGCCGCGGGCGTTATCGCCTGCGCCGCCGTTGCTGCCGTACTTCCGCCCGTCGCCGGAGCCGCCGAAGCTGCCGATGCGCCTGTCGACCCGGGCTTCTCCCGCGTCTGCGCCGTCGAGTACAACGCCGACCAGGTGCCTGCCCTGGCCGCCGGCCTTAACGCCGACGACATCCTCTACCACTCCGGATCCCGCGCCGACGCGCTCGCGCTGTGGGCGAAGAAACAGGACCAGCTGCGCGCCGGGCTCGGCGAGAACGGCTGGGGCTCGGTGACGCAAGCTGATGACCTGAAGCTTTGGCCCGTCGAGGAGCACACCACCAGCTCCGTCATCGCCGACGACCTGGGAAGCTCGAAGACCGGCACGCCGTCCACCCTCGACACCCCGTTCAGCGCCGGCGAGGTCGCGTACATCAAGTCCGCCGCCTCCTACACCGCGCAGCGCTTCCAAGACTGCGGCAAAGACATCAACCGCACCGAGCCGGCCGCCCCGTCGAGCCTGAACTCTCAGGTCGCGCCGGGCGCCATCGCCGGAATCGTCGCCGCGGTGCTGGCGGTGCTCGGCGTCGGCGCGGCGTTTGCGGCGTCGGCGGGCATGATCCCGGGGCTCCCGGCGCTGCCGTTCTAAGGACACAAACCCCGAGTAAGCCCTCCCGAGTATGGCTGAAAATGGGCCGTAATAGGGATCGCTTACTAGGGGTCTGCGGGTGGGGCGCACGCCACCCGGTCCCCGGCTTGAGGCTCGTGACTGCCGACGTTGCCGGGTGGGCGGTTTGAATTTCTGCGTGAAACCCTTTGACGTTGTACCCCGCGCGTCGTATATTCACAGATGTGAGCCAGAGGTGAGCGTCCGCAAGAATCCTCCGGGCAGCAACTCCGAAACCCACACGCTAGTGTGGGTTTTCGTGTATTGAATGCACGACTGTCCTGGCGCTTCGCCTGAAGGGGGTTTCGCGTGCTCCTTGCGTATCTAGATGAGATAGGGGCACCTGGCGCCTTTGTCTCCCCTAGTCATCCAAGGTTCGCTGACAGCCCAGCATTTGGCTATGGCGGGTTCATCATTCCAGAGGACAAAGCGCGTGTATTCGGGGCGTACTTCGCAGAAGCGAAGAAGAGATTGTTCAAAAACGAGATTCCTGAAGGCCAAGACCCGGGGCGTTGGGAGAAGAAAGGTGCATCGCTCTTGTACGCGAGGGTGTGTGAAGAGCGACCCCAGAATCTGAGGGTGTTTAACTCTTTGATCGGTTCGTTAAGGGGAATGGGCGGGCACCTTTTTTATTACGTGGATGAGAAGCCAGTGGGGACACCGAAGCAGACCAACACCGGCCCAGCAGAATTCGAAAGGCGCGAACAATCTGCAATGTACGAGGCGCTAAATCGGATCGCTCGGCACGCCGACAAAGCCGACCAATCGGTGATGGTGATGATGGATCAGATTAATGAGAAGTCGCGGAAGCAACGCCTACCTCAGATGTACGCCCACATTCTGGGAAGGGCCGCTGACTTCGAGGAAATGCGGAGAATCATTGAACCACCGATGCATATTGATAGCACGCTCTCGGCCAACATCCAGTTTGCGGATTGGGTTTGCGCTCTCGTTAAACGCGCTGTTGAATCCCAACTTGTTCCTAATTCTCGCTACGAATGGTTAGCGGAATCCAAGCAGATCAGTGCAGCACGAGGGGCTTTTACATACGAATCCAAATTGCATCTGTTCGAGCGGGGAATACCAGACTTGGTTCATTCCGATATTTTGGATCCAAGGCGTCCGGTTATCAACGACCCGAGCATGCTGACCCCGGAAAACCGAAGGAAGCTTGAACAGGTGCGTGTTGCGGCTGTCAGGGCGAAGAACAGATGAAGAAACGAGCTTCTACGTAAGGTGGGCGGCATGGAGCTCGAGAAGTTTTTCAGCAACTGGCCGGTGGACAACGTCGCGGCGGCCCTCGTCGGCGACACGGAAGCCACGTTCGGCGACCAGGACAAAGTCTTCGAACTCGCGAGCGTGACCAAGCTGCTCTCCGCGTACGCCGTGCTCCTCGCGGTGGAGGAGGGGGCATTCGAGCTTGACGACGCCTCCGGTCCCCCCAACTCCACCATCCGCCACCTCCTCGCGCACGCCGCCGGTGTGGGGTTCGACTCCCGCGAGCCGCAAAAGGAACCGGGGGAGCGCCGCATCTACTCCTCGGCCGGCTACGAGATCCTGGCCGACCACCTGGAGGAGACCACCGGCATCGCGTTTGCGGACTACGCCCGCGAGGGGGTCTTCGAGCCCCTCGGCATGGATTCCACCGAAATCTACGGCTCGGCCGGCCACGGCGGGCGCTCCACCGTCGGCGACCTTGCTGCGTTCGCCTCCGAGCTCCTCTCGCCGCGTATTCTGGACCCGTCGACGCTTGGCGAGGCCTTTTCTAACCAGTTCGGCGACCTGCGCGGCGTTGTGCCTGGTTACGGCATGCAGAAGCCGTGCCAGTGGGGCCTCGGGTTTGAGATCAAGGGCGAGAAGGCGCCGCACTGGACCGGCGACGGCATGCCCGCGGACACCGTCGGGCACTTCGGCATGGCCGGGACGTACCTGTGGGTCGCGGGCGGGCAGGCGTGCGTGGTGCTGACGGACCGCGAGTTCGGCGACTGGGCCAAGCCGTTGTGGCAGGAGACCAACACTGCGCTGTGGGAGGCGCTGGGGTAGGGCGGCCGCAAACCTCCAGGGAGGTACGCGAAAAAGTCGTGTAGCCGAAAACCTGAATTCCGCGCGGGTGCTTGATGCGAGTCGCGCGAGTTTTCCCAGGGCGGACGGGTGCGCGCCCTTCGGCGAATTCAGGTTTAGTGCGACGCGACTCAATCGGACACATAGCTCGCCCGCAGACGAGCCGGGGGTAGGGTGCGGCGGCCAGGTGGGCGTCGATAGGCAAAATGCCCCCGCATTTCGGGTGTAGCCGCCGCCTTTTTCGTGTAGGCGCGCGGCGCGCAGTGTTTTAAACTGCACGCATGACTACGACAAACACCCCGCTACCAGCAGCGGGGCAGAAGCTGCCGACCAATCAGGTCGTGCCCCTGATGACGGCGCTGCTGGTCGCCGTCTTCGCGTTCCAGCTCAACGCCTCCATGCTCGCGCCGGCGCTGCACACGATGGAGATGGACCTCAACGCCACCACCGCGCAGATCGGCATGACGCAGACGGCGTTCTTCACCGCGGCGGCTGTGTTTGCGCTGTTCATGCCGCGCTGGGGTGACTTGATTGGGCGCCGCAAGGTGCTGGTGTGGATGATGATCGTCACGGTCATCGGCTCGGTCGTCGCCGCTCTGGCCACCAACGTGACCATGCTGTTCGTTGGCCGCGTGATCCAGGGCGTGTCCGGCCCGACCGTCGCGCTGACGTCCGTGATGCTGCGCCAGGCGGTGCGCGAGGAGAAGCAGTTCGCGTTCCTGGTGGGCATCCTCACCTCGGTCAACGGCGGCATCGCCGGCATTGACGCGATTTTGGGCGGCTGGCTTACCGACGCCTTCGGTTTCCGCTCCCTCTTCTGGGTCATCGGCGCCGCCGCGCTGATCGCCGTGTTCGCCGTGCAGTACGGCGTGGAAGAGACCAAGTCCGACCAGCTTCAGCCCATGGACTGGAAGGGTGTTGTCGGCCTGGTCGTCGGCGTCGGCCTGGTGCTGACCGCCCTGAACATGGCCGGCGAGCTCGCCGCTGCGAACTGGTTCATGGTGATCCTCTTGCTGGTCGTCGGCGGCGCGTCGCTGGTGTGGTTCTGGCGCACCGAGAAGGCCAGCCCGCACCCGCTGATGTCCACCGACCTGCTGTCGCAGCGCCGAACCTGGGCGCTGCTGCTCACCACCACGCTGACCATGACCGGCGTGTTCGCCGTGATGAACGGCCTGGTGCCCAACCTCGCCCAGGACCCGGCAGCCGGCCCGGGCATGTCCGCCGGTGTCGTGTCCTGGTGGACACTGACCCCGTACGCCCTGGCCGGCCTGGCCATGGGCCCGATCTCCGGCTGGCTCGCTGGGCGCGTGGGCTACAAGATCATCCTGCAGATCGGCATCGCCGGCGCGGCGCTGTCCGTGCTGTTCGGCACCGTCGTAGTCGGCAACGCCACCCACGCGATGCTTCTGGCCATGTCCATCCTCGCCGGCATCACCTACGCCGGCATGGGCAACATCATGCTCGGCTCGCTCGGCGTCGTGCTGGCGCCGAAGCACAACCAGGGCTACCTGCCGGGCCTCAACGGCGGCGCGTTCAACCTGGGCGCCGGCCTGTCGTTCACCATCATCTTCGCCGTGTTCACCGCCACCGGCGGCAGCTACCGCGCGGGCATGATCGCCGGCGCGATCCTGCTGGGCTGCGCGTTCGCGGCGTCCTTCCTCATCCCGAAGCCGTCGTCGGTGCCGGACACGCTCGCGGCGGAGGATATGGCTGCCCGTGCGTAAAATCATCCTGGACTGCGACCCCGGCCACGACGACGCCGTCGCCATCCTGCTCGCCGCCGGCCACCCGGACATCGAGCTGCTCGGTCTGACCACCGTCGGCGGCAACCACACCATCGACCACGTCACGCGCAACGCGCAGCAGGTGCTCACGGTCGCCGGTCTCACGGATGCCCCCGTCTGCCGCGGGGTGACGCGCCCATTGCTTAACGACGTCATCACGGCCGAAGACATCCACGGCGACACCGGCATGGAAATCCACGGCTTCGACCTGCCGGAACCTGCTGTTCCGGTGGGGGAGATCGGGGCGGTGCAGTGGATCGTCGATACGCTGATGCGCGAAGAGCCGGGGACCGTGACCCTGGTGCCCACCGGGCCGCTGACCAACATCGCCTTGGCGGCGCGCCTGGAGCCGCGGATTGTGTCCAGGGTGCGCGAGGTCGTGCTGATGGGCGGCGCGTACGGGGCCGGCAACTACTCGCCGTCCGCGGAGTTCAACATCGCCGTCGACCCGGAGGCAGCCGCGATCGTGTTCGGCGAGGACTGGCCGGTGGTCATGGTCGGGCTGGACCTGACTCACCAAGCCCTAGCGACGCCCGCAGTGCAGGAACGTTTTCGGGATCTGGGAACGCCGAGCGGCGACTTCCTGGCCGCGCTTGTGGACGCGTTCCGTGCCAACTACAAAAACGCCCAGGGCTTTGACAACCCGCCAGTCCACGACCCGTGCGCGGTGGCGTATGTCATCGACCCGTCTGTGGTCGAGACCGTGTCCGTGCCAGTGTCGGTGGAGCTTTCGGGGACCTTGACGCGCGGGCGCACCGTGGCGGACCTGCGCGCGTTCGGCGCTGCGCTCGCGTCGAGCGTGCCGGGCGGTGGCGCTGCTGGTGCTGCTGCGTCCGCCGCAGACCCGGCGTGCAACACCTCGGTGGCGACGCGCCTGGACGTGGACCGGTTCTGGGACCTGGTGGTCGACGCCGTAGAGCGCCTCGGCTAGGGGCGCCTTTCGCCACGCTTGCCGATCTCCCGCAAAACCGGCTACCTGCAACCGGCTACCCCGCGAAAAAGGGGATGCGGACAAATTCTTGGAGTGCATTTGGGGGACTTTGTCTCGTTGTTATGCACTCAGTGCTTGTCGGTGTTCGGCGATGGTGGTGTAGCCGTCGCCGAGTGTCGACTTCAATC
>NZ_JAPYJX010000010.1:0-57108 GCF_027257105.1 Corynebacterium faecium | reverse complement strand
ACGGGCAGACGACCCAGCCAAAAACCTCTCAACCGCACCAACGCGGATATCAGATGGAAAACCTGCGGGCATCGGAATACCTTCCAGCCCCCAACACTCCAACTTTTTGTCCGCGCTCCCAAAACGGCATAGTAGCCGGTTGTAGGTAGCCGGTTTTCACCATCTGCGCTAGTGCGCTCCGGCGGAGGCGGGGCTCGAGCACGGAGCAAGCTGGGGTCCGGCGGCTAGAGGCCGACCCAGACGGGCTCGGGGTGCAGCTCCACCCCGAAGGCGTCGATGACCTGGGCCTGTACGCGGCGGGCGAGCTCGACGATGTCGGCGGCGCTGGCGTTGCCGCGGTTAGTCAGCGCGAGGGTGTGCTTGGTGGACAGGCGCGCCGGGGCATCCTCGCCGGGGAAGCCGCGGTGGCAGCCGGCGCGCTCGATGAGCCAGGCCGCCGAGAGCTTTTCCTTGCCGTCGCCGGCGGCGAAGCGCGGCATCGACTCCTCCCCCACCTGGGCGGCGATCTCGTCGGCGAGCGCGGACGGCACCACGGGGTTGGTGAAAAACGAGCCGGCGGACCAGGTGTCGTGGTCGGCGGCGTCGAGCACCATGCCTTTGGCCCGGCGCGTCTCCAACACCGAGGCACGCGCCTCGGCCAAGGGGACGCGCTTTCCGCCCAAGTGGCGCAGGGGGATGGACTCGTCGGTCTTTTCCAGCTGCAGCTCAATCTCCAGCACCACGGCGCGCGAGGTGAATTTCAGGTTGGAGTACCGGTATGCCAGGTCCAGCGACGACGCGGGCACCCACTCGTCTACGCCCGTCTCGCGGTCCCAAAGCCGCACGCGGGTGAGCACGTCGGCGATCTCCGCTCCGTAGGCGCCCACGTTCTGCACCGGGGTCGCGCCGGCGGAGCCGGGGATGCCGGACAGGGCCTCGATGCCGCCCAGTCCGCGCTCCACCGCGTAGGCGACAACTGCATCCCATTCGGTGCCGGCTTGGATGCGCAACCGGAGGTCGTCGATAGGCAAGATGCCCTCATTGCGCACAAGCACCGCCGCGAGATCGAGATCACCGTCCGCGACGACCAGGTTGGAGCCGCCGCCGACGACCAGCAGCGGGGTGCCGTCGCGGTCGAGCTGAGCCACTGTTTCGGCGAGCTCGTCGGCGCTATGGCACTCGTAGGCCGCGGCCGGGGTGCCGCCGACGCGCAGCGTGGTCAGGGAGGCGAATGATGGGGCAATCACGTCCACAACGGTAGTCTGTGAGCCATGACTGCACGTAGTGAGATCACTGTGACCATCAACCAGCCGATCGAGAAGG
Organism: Corynebacterium faecium; assembly: GCF_027257105.1. NCBI lineage: Bacteria > Bacillati > Actinomycetota > Actinomycetes > Mycobacteriales > Corynebacteriaceae > Corynebacterium > Corynebacterium faecium. The sequence goes on along the minus strand of NZ_JAPYJX010000010.1, from coordinate 55,806 downwards.
TCGCGCAGGCCTACAGCACCCGCGAATACTGGGAGTTCATCGCCGAGAAGCTCTCCCCGGAGCCGGGCGAGCTCAACGAGTTCGCGGACAACACCGCCACCCTGTTTGAGATCCTGCCCAAGTCCATCCTCCCGGAGGCCGCGCAGGCCATGGTCTCCCAGGACCTGAAGCTCAAGCGCGTGGTTACCGTCGGCGAGCTGGACGGCGACACCGCCAAGCACACCATGACCGGCGACGTGAAGGGCACCCCGGTGGACCTGGGCGCCGAGTACACCGCCACCCGCGACGGCGATAACACCAAGCTGGACTACGAGCTCGAGGCGAAGGTGAACATCCCGTTCATGGGTGCCGCGCTGGAGCCGAAGGTGGCCGACGCGCTCGAGGAGATCGTGGAAAACGAGGCGAAGCTGACCGAGCAGTGGATTAGCGAGAACCTCTAATTCCCCACTACCACAACCTGCGCGCCACCCCGGGTGCCGCCGGCAAGCCCTACGGGGTGATCACCCGCGGCACCACCGGGGTGAATCGTTTGCGCAGGTCAGACCGCTGGACCCGCTTCAACCCGCGGGTCCAGTCCCTTTTGCGCTCCGCCGCCGCGCCGCTGGCGGTGGACGTGGGTTACGGCGCGTCGCACACCACCACCGTGGAGTGGGCCGGGTGGCTGCGCCAGATCCGCCCCGACATCGAGGTCGTGGGCCTGGAGATCAACCCCGAGCGCGTCCTGCCGCCTCGCGACGGCGTCCGCTTCGAACTCGGCGGCTTCGAACTCGCCGGCTACCGGCCCCACCTCGTACGCGCGTTCAACGTGCTGCGGCAGTACGACGTGGACCAGGTGCCGGACGTGTGGCGCACGGTGTGCGCGGGGCTCGCCCCCGGCGGCCTCTTCATCGAAGGCACCTGCGACGAGCTGGGGCGGCGTTGCGCATGGCTGTTTCTCGACGCCTCCGGTCCCCGCACGCTGACCTTGTCCTGGGACCCCTTCCACACCTCGAAACCCTCGGACGTGGCGGAACGGCTGCCCAAGGCGCTGATCCACCGCAACGTGCCAGGCGAGCCGATCCACCAGTTCCTGGTTGATGCGGACGCGGCCTGGGAGCGCGCCAGCGGCTGGGACCCGCACGGCCCGCGCGTGCGGTGGCGCCACGCCCTGGAAGACCTGGCCCGGGACTGGCCGGTGCACCCCCAGCGGCGCCGCCTGGCCGACAACTTTGTCACTGTGGATTGGCTGGCAGTCGCTCCTGCTTCGTAAACTGGCCCGCATGAAAACTGCGTGGAAAGTTGTCCTGTCGATCATCGTGGCGGTGCTGCTGCTGTTCATCGTGGCGGAGGCAGGCATCCGGGCGTTCATCGCCCACCAGGTCACCTCCCAGGCCCCGGAAGGCACGTCCGTGTCCTTCGGCGCCAGCCCCGTGACCATCGGCCTGCTCGGCGGCAAGTTCCCCCACATGACCGTGGACCAGCAGTCCGACCTCCAGATCAACGGCGACCAGATCACCGGCAACCCGGCATCCGTGGTGGACATGGACAACGTCCGCCTGAACAACGGCGAGCCGGTGGCTGAGTCCGTGCGCCTGACCACGGAGCTGCCCAACGACTTCGTGCGCGCCATGCTGAACCAGCAGATTCAGGATCAGATCGGCGACAACTTCCTCGCCAACGTGATCACCGTTTCCGACGTGGTGTCCAACGAAGACGCCGGCACGTTCTCCATCGTGTTCACCTCCGGTGCCGCGGGGATTGAGCTGCAGCCGGAGATGCAGGACGGCCAGCTGACGTTCAAGGCCCGCAGCACCGAGCTGTTCGGCTTCGCCTTGCCTGACGACGTCGCCGACGCCATCAGCTCCGCCATGTCCCAGGGCGTCGCACAAGAGGCCACCGGCGGGATGAGCGTGGAAGACTTCACGGTCATCCCCGGTGGCCTCCGGGTCACGGTTTCTGGCAACGACGTGAACTTCAAGGAGCTGCAGGATATGCAGCAGTCCCAGCAGCTGCCGGGCCAGCCGGAGCAGGCACCCCAGCAGCCCGAGCAGCCCGAGTCCCAGTCGGCGTAACCGCCGCTGCGGCGCGCCTCACCAGCCGTAGTCGCCGTTTACGATGCGTTGGATCTGCGGGCGCACGTCGAAGAAGTAGATGCCGATGGCCACTGCGCCGAACCACGCGATGAACGGGAAGCGCAGCAGGCACGCCAACGCCGCCAGCACCAGGATGCCCACCCAGGCGCCCTTGGACTGCCGGTTCGCCGCCTCGAAGGCGTCGGCGCGCGTGGTGGCCGCCATGACAGCCCCGACGATGCCGGCGATACCCACCACCACCATCAGCGCCATCCCGACGCGGGACGGCAGCATCATGATCTGGTGAATTTGGCTGACAGCGGCGGTATCCATGGTGTTTACTTCTTCAGGTCCTCGACGTTGACGGTGGTGTCGTTCTTGGTGTTGTCCACAACTTCGCCGTCGATGATATCGCCGCCGGTCTTCTCGCCAGCGAACTGGTCCTGGACGCGCTGCACCAGGCCCTCGAAGCGGGCGCGCAGGTCGTCCACGGTGCCCTCAATGCCCTCGGTCTGGGTGCTGTCGAGGCGCTCGTTGAACGCGGCGCGCGCATCGTCGATAGTGCTGCGCAGCTTCGCCTTCACGTCGTCGGTGAACTGCAGGTCGCGCTCGCGCAGGCTGTTGAAGAGCTTCTCCGCCTCGTCCGTGAAGTTGGTGGCGGCGCCGCGCACCTCGCCCTCGGTATTCGCGTTGCTCAGGTTCTGGCGCGCGTCCTCCGTGGCGGTCTTAAAGCGGTCCGACAGCTCGCCGGTGGCCCTCGTCAGCGCCGCACCGATAGCGGAGCCAGCGGACAGCAGCGCGTCGCCGGCCTCGCGGAGGTTGTTGCGCACCTCGTCGCCTGTGTTGTTTTCGGTGTTGTTGTTGAGGTTGGTGTTCTCGGTCATCATTCGCTCCTTCGCTAGTAGAAGATCAGTTGCGAACCAGTGTAAATAGCTAGCCCGGCCAGTGCACCGACGATTGTGCCGTTGAGGCGGATGAACTGCAGGTCTTTGCCCACCATGAGCTCAATTTTCTCCGCCGCTTCCTCGCCGTCCCAGCGCTCGATGGTCTCCGCAATGATGCCCACGATCTGGTCGGCGCCGTTGTCCGCGGCGAAGTGCGTGGCCTTCTCCAGGGCCCGCTCTGCGTCGGCGCGCACCGCAGGGTCGTCGACAAGCTTTCGCCCCCACTCGCGCGCCGAAGCAGCAGCTTTACGACGAAGCCCGCTTCGCCCATCCGACGCTTGCGCCACAATCGACGCCGAGATTTGCTCCCAGATGCTGCCCGCCGCGGACGTGACCGCGCCGGAGCCCATGATGTCGGCCTTGAGCGCCTCCACCCGCGAGATCATCTCCCCGTCGAACTGGAGGTCCTGGGCGAACTGGTTGATCTGGCGGCGGATCGCCCGGCGCGCCTCGTGGTGCGGGTTCGTGTCCACGTCCTCCATGAACGCGACCATCTCGTCGTAGACGCGCTGGCCCACCAGCTCCTTGGCAAAACGCGGGGCCCAGCGCGGCATCCGCTCGTCGATCATGGTGACCACGGTGTCTTCCATACCGTCGACCTTGCGGCGCCCCCAGGCGACAATGTCGTCCACCACCGGATCCACCTTGCCGTCCGCGATCAGCCCCTCCAGGGTGCGGCCCAACGGCGGGCCCCAGATCGGCTCGGCCAAGCGGTCGATGAGCTGGGTGTTGATGAACGCCTCCGCCTCCTTCGGATCGATGCCCTCGACCATGCGGACGGTGAACTTGCCGGCCTCCTCGCTGACACGCTCCGCGTTCTCCGGCTTGGCAAGCCAGCGCCCCACCCGCTCCGGGATGCCGGCAGCCATGACCTTGTCGGTAATCGTGCGGGCGTTGAGGAAGTTCTCGGACACAAAGTCGCTGAGCACCCCAGCGACCTGGTCCTTCTTCCGCGGGATGATCGCGGTGTGCGGGATAGGGATGCCCATCGGGTACTTGAACAGCGCGGTGACGGCGAACCAGTCCGCCAAACCGCCGACCATGCCCGCCTCCGCGGCGGCGCGGACGTAGCCGATCCAGGCCGCGCCGTTGCCCTGGGACTGCGCCCACGAGCACGACAGGAACACCACCGCCATCAGGCCCAGAAGACTGGTCACCGCGATCTTGTGTTGGCGCAGCACGCGGCGGCGCTCGTCCTCGTTTGTGGGGGTGGGCATCATGGAAAGCTGCTCGCTCATGCCCATGATTAAAGCAGGCACACCGACACGGGCACGAAAAATGCCCCCTCCGCAGGTGGAGAGGGCATTTGCGGGAAGCGCTACGCGGCTAGTTCACGCGGCCGGTGCGCTTGCGGTAGGCCTTGTAGTCCTTGCGGCCCACGACGATCAGGATGGCGCCGAGGATGGCGGTGACCACTGCCTCGACGATGCCGAGGATCAGCAGGCGCTGGGCCAGGTCGTGGGTCTGGGAGCCGAAACCGTAGACCATCGCGCCGGCGCCCCACACGGCCAGACCGATGCCGAAGAGGGTGGACAGGATCAGGCCCATTGCAACCCAGGTGGAGTTCCGGGTCAGGGAAGAGTGCGGAGCACTCAGCGACACCGGGTCGTAGCCGTCGATGTAGGTGTCATCGATGCGGCCGACGTACTCCGGGTAGGACTCGTTGCGGATATCTGCAACTGCGGTGGAACCCATTGTTCTTGTTTCCTTCTTCAGCTTCGGTGTGGCTTCAGCGTGAGCTGCTGCGATGGTTCGAGTATACGACAGGATGCGTGGTCGTCCCTAGTCGTCGCCGCCCTTGAAGGCGGCGCGGGCGCGCTCGGCGTTGATCGCGCCGACCGCATCCAGCGGGATACCAGCCGGGCACACGTCGGCGCACTCGCCGTACAGCGAGCAGTGGCCGAAGTTGGTCTCCAGCTCGTCGACCATCTTGCGGGCGCGGCGGGAACGCTCCTGCTTACCCAGCGGCAGCAGCTTCAGGTGCTTCAGCTTCGCGCCGGTGAACAGGTGCGCAGCGCCGTTCGGGCACGCAGCCACGCACGCGCCGCAGCCGATGCAGGCCGCGTAGTCGAGCGCGGTCTCCGCGTCGTGGTGGTTGACCAGCAGGGTGTCAGCGTCCGGTGCAGTGCCGGCGTTGACGGAGACGTAGCCGCCCTGCTCCATCACGCGGTCCAGCGCGGAGCGGTCCACGGCGAGGTCCTTGATCACCGGGAACGCGCCGGAGCGGAACGGCTCGATCTTCAGGGTGTCGCCGTCCTTGTAGTTGAACAGGCGCTGCAGGCAGGCAGTGGTGTTCTGGCCTGCGCCGTGCGGGCGGCCGTTGACCAGCAGGCCGCAGGTGCCGCAGATGCCCTCGCGGCAGTCGGAGGCGAAGACGAACGGCTCCTTGCCCTGCTCGACGTAGGTCTCGTTCACGTGGTCGAGCAGCTCCAGGATGGACATCTGCTCCACAGCGTCATCGACCTGGACGGTCTCGAAGCTGCCCTCGGTGTCAGGACCAGCCTGGCGCCAGATTTCAAGTGTCAGTTTCATTACTTGTAGTTCCTTGCCATCAGCGGGATCGAATCAAAGTGCAGGGGTTCTGCGTGGCGGATGAACTGGCCTTCTCCGGCCGGCTCCCAGGCCGACACGAAGCACCAGTTGTCGTCGTCACGCTCTGCCTCGCCGTCATCGGTGAGGTGGTCCATACGGTAGTGCGCACCGCAGGACTCGTCGCGGTCCAGGGCGTCGATGCACATGAGCTCGCCGAGGTTGATGTAGTCGACGAGGCGCAGTGCAGCCTCCAGCGTCTGGTTCATGTCGTTCGGGGAACCCGGGATTGAGATGTTGGTCCAGAAGTCCTCGCGCAGGGCGCGGATCTTGCGGATGCCCTCCTCCAGGCCCTCCACCGTGCGGGACACGCCACAGTGCTCGTAGAGGATGTCGCCGAGCTGCTCGTGGAAGTGCTCCGGGCCGTGCGGCTCCGGGCCGCGGATGGACATGATGCGCTCGATGCGCTCGGTGACGTCAGCCACCACGTCCTGGGCTTCGCGGGAATCCTCGGCCAGCTTCTCCTCGCCGAGGTGGTCGGCCAGGTAGTTCGGCACCGTGAACGGCAGGGTAAACCAGCCGTCCACAGAAGCGGACAGCAGCGAGTTCGCGCCCAGGCGGTTCGCGCCGTGGTAGGTCCAGGAGCACTCGCCGGCGGCGAACAGGCCGTCGATGGAGGTCATCTCGTTGAAGTCCGTCCACAGGCCGCCCATGGTGAAGTGGACGGTCGGGGCGATACGCATCGGGGACTTGTACGGGTCCTCGCCAGTGGAGTCCTCGTACATCTCGAACAGGTTGGAGTAGCGCTCGCGGATGGTGTCTTCACCGAGGCGCTCGATGGCGTCGGAGAAGTCCAGGTACGCGGAGTTGTGCAGCGGGCCCACGCCGAAACCGGCGTTGAGCTGCTGGGAGATCGCGCGCGAAGCCACGTCGCGAGGCACGAGGTTGCCGAAGGCCGGGTAGCGGCGCTCCAGGAAGTAGTCGCGCTCCTCCTCCGGGATGGTGTTCGGGTCGCGGTCGTCGCCCTTTTCCTTCGGGGTCCAGATGCGGCCGTCGTTGCGCAGGGACTCCGACATCAGCGTCGTCTTCGCCTGCCACTTCGCGTTGACCGGCAGGCCGGTCGGGTGGAACTGCACGAAGCACGGGGACGCGAGGTACGCGCCGCGCTCGTACGCGCGCATCATGGCGGAAGAGTTGGAGTTCTTCGCCAGCGTGGTCTTGTGGTACACGTTGCCGTAACCGCCGGTGGCGAGGATGACAGCGTGGCCGGTGAACGGCGCGATCTCACCGTTGATCAGGTTGCGGGTGACAATGCCCGCGCAGTGCTTCTTGCCGTCCTTCTCGGTGATGATCAGGTCCATCAGGTCGTGGTGGGTGAAGATCTCCACGTTGCCCAGGTGGATCTGACGCTGCAGCGAAGACGCGGTGGACAGCTGCAGCTGCTGGCCTGTTTGGCCGCGGGTGTAGTAGGTGCGGGAGACCTGCACGCCGCCGAAGGAGCGGGTGGCCAGGGTGCCGCCGTACTCGCGGGCGAACGGAGCGCCGATGGCGTTCATGTGGTCGATCACGCGGACGGACTCGACGGCCAGGCGCCAGCAGTCGGACTCGCGGCAGCGGTAGTCGCCGCCCTTGACGGTGTCCTTGGTGTGGCGGTATGCGCCGTCGTTGTCCACCTTCTTGCCGCGGGCGGAGTTCACGCCGCCCTGGGCCGCAATCGAGTGCGCACGGCGCGGGGCGTCGTGGTAGGTGAAGGCCTTGACGTTGTAGCCGAGCTCGCCCAGTGCCGCGGCCGCGGCGCCGCCGGAGAGGCCGGTGCCGACCACCAGGACGGTGAACTTGCGGCGGTTCAGCGGCGAGACCAGGTTCATGTGGTCCTTCTGGTGCTGCCACATGTCCTTCATGCGAACCTCGTCGCGGTTCGGCTCGTTGGACTCGAGGACGTTGCCCGGGGTCACGCCTGCAGCTGCAGACTCGGGCTGGCGGAAGCCGCCGGTGCTCTGCTGGCCCTGTGCCTCAGCGGAGGTCTGCTCCCCGCCGTTGGAACCCTGGGCCCCGGAAAGACCGGAAATAGAGGTAGTCATATTTGTTCTCCTAAAAAGCCGTTACCTGGAAAAATCCGGGACCCAGCCGAACGCGATGGCGAGCGGCATGACAACGTTGCCTGCGACAACGATGAACGGGAGGATGTACGCGAGGATGACCATCAGGCCCTCGCCGCGCTTGCCCAGCCAACCGAGGTCGGACACCGCAAGGTAGATACCGTGCGTCAGGTGCAGCAGCAGCGCCAGGTTGGCAACCACGTACACCAGGGTGACCCACCAGCGGCCCGGGGCGAAAGTGGCGAGCAGGTTGTTGCGCACCGCGCCGTGGACGAACTCGTCGGAGGCGACCGCCTGGCCGATCGTCAGGTCCAGCAGGTGGAAGAGGATGAACAGCAGCAGGATGATGCCGGTCCAGATCATCGACTTCGTGGCGGTGGACTGCCACCCGCCCATCAGGTTGGTGCGCTTGAAGCGGCCGCGGGACGCGTTGGAGCGGGCGCGCAGGGTGAATGCGCCCCACACGTGCAGCACCAGGCAGGCCAGCAGGATGATGCGGAGAATCCACAGGAAGCCCTCGCGTGGGAACAGCGGCTCGCCGATCGTGCGCAGGAACTCGCCGTAATCGTCGATCGGCGCGGAGCCGTCGGCGTTCAGCGGCATGAAGATCTTCAGGTTGCCCACCATGTGGCCGAGGACGAACAGGCCGAAGATCAGGCCAGTGATCGCCATGGTCAGCTTGACGGCCCACGTGGGGTAGGACGGCCGCTCGCGCAGCGGCTTCTCAGTAATTTTTCCGTGACGAATGGCTTCACGGTCTGCGTTTTGTACAGTCATGGCACCTCCAGTGTCGCTAATACTCTAAGAGATGGCCCCCGCTCACACACACCGGATTGCCAGGCTCACCCCACACACCCCCTAACCTCAACCGCCACTTGAGCCCTTCATCCAGCACTCCACATTGTTTGTGACCTTTGTCACCACATTGCGCATCCACCTCAGATCCCACATTCTCCACCCCGTTCAGTGTCAATCTTTGGTTGGTTAGCCCCACCTAACGTCAACGCCAACTCCGTTCGCCGAAAATCTGTACCCTGGCTGCCATGGCTATCGACAAGAACACTGAAAACAAAGCAACCCGCCAGATCGACGCTCCCGCAGCCGAGATTTTCGACATCCTCTCCAACCCCAAGCGCCACGCCGAGACGGACAACTCCGGCATGGTTGTCTCCGCCGACCAGGGCGAGCGCCTGAAGAACGTCGGCGACACCTTCACCATGAACATGACCAAGGAAGACGGCGACTACCAGACCGTCAACGAGGTCTTCGCCATCCAGGACGACCGCATCATCGGCTGGAAGAACGTGGAGAACACCACCGCAAAGGTGAAGGTCGGCGCGAAGTGGCTCTACGAGCTCGAGCCGATCGACGCGGACAACACCAACGTCACCCTCACCTACCAGCGCGATGAGCTGGAGGAGAACCTCCTCGCGATGACCGAGAAGTTCGACGACGACTTCCTGGCCAAGTCCCTCGACTCCCTCGCCGAGGCAGTAGCAGGCGCATAAGCCTTCGCTTCTCGACGTCACCAAAGGCGGCCCGCCGGACCCAGCGCCCGGCCGGCCGCCTTTCCCATGCCCGCCGCTTCGCCAACCGTCCCCGCACCGACCCCGTCCCCACACCAGCCCCGCCCGCTCTCCTGATCTGCTAGTTCCCCAAATTTGCGAACTAGCAGATCAACTGTCCAACTTTTCGTTTCCGCAGTTGATATCGGCAACGACTTTCACTATGAGCCTGATCTGCTAGTTGCCCGGAGGAAGACGGGGCGGGGAACTAGCAGATCTGCCACTGAAACGGCCCAGCCGCGTCATTTTCACCGTCCGGGCTGCCCCCCACACCGCCCCGATACTGATCGTCTAGCAGTGTCGGAGCGCTGCTAGACGGTCACGCTGGTAATGAACATCAGCTTCATTACGAACTGGGGAAATACAATCGGGGATTGCTGATCGTCTAGCAGGGTCGCCCGCGCTGCTAGACGATCCGCGAGTTCGGGCACGGGCAGGCGCGGGCGGCTGCCACGGCACGCAAAAAGGCGGGCCCTGCCGGGAAGCGGGGCCCGCCTTTGGTGCGTCGTAAAGCGAAGGCTTACAGGTTGATCATGTGGCCTTCGATGCCGTGCGCGATCTCCTTGATCACCTCCGGCAGAGTCGGGTGGATGTGGATGGAGCGCGCGATCTCGCCTGCGGTGAGGTCGAAGCGCTGCGCGAGGACGACCTCCGGTATGAGCTCGGAGACGTTTGCGCCGACGAGGTGGCAGCCCAAGATCTCGCCGAACTCGGCGTCCGCGACGAGCTTGCCAAAGCCAGCGGTCTCCGCCAAGCCCACTGCCTTGCCGTTTGCGGAGAACGGGAAGGTGGCGACCTTGATGTCGCGGTCCGGCCACTTCTCCTTGGCCTGCTCCTCGGTGTAGCCCATGGAGGCGACCTGCGGGTTGCAGAAGGTGGCGCGCGGGGTCATCATGTAGTCCTCGATTTCGAGGGTCTCCGCGTCCGCGATGGTCTCGGCGGCGATGATGCCCTGGGCCTCAGCCAGGTGGGCGAGCTGGAGCTTCGCGGTGACGTCGCCGATGGCGTAGATGTGGTCGACGTTGGTGCGCATGCGCTCGTCGATAGCGATGGCGCCGCGGTCGGTGAGCTCCACGCCTGTGTTCTCCAGGCCGTAGCCCTCGGTGCGCGGGGCGAAGCCCACGGAGATCATGACGCGGTCCGCGGTGAGGGTCTGAACGTCGTCGGAACCGTTCTTCTTCACGTCGACCTCGACGGAATCGCCGTTGTCGCGAACCTCGGTGGTGGCGTGGCCGGTGAGCAGCTTCACCCCGAGCTTCTTGTAGGCCTTGGCGATCTCCTTTGAAACGTCCTTGTCCTCGTTGGGCAGGACGCGGTCCATGTACTCGATGACGGTGACGTCCACGCCGTAGTTGGACAGCACGTAGGCGAACTCCATGCCGATGGCGCCGCCGCCGACGATGACCATCTTTTCCGGAGCCTCCGGGTTGAGGATCTGCTCCTCGTAGGAGACCACGTTCTCGGACAGCTCAATGCCCGGCAGGGTGCGCACAACGGCACCGGTGGCGATGATGCAGTCGTCGAAGGTGACGGTCATACCCTTGTCGTCGCCGTCGGTGATCTCGATGGTCTTGGCGTCCTTGAAGGTGCCCAGGCCGTTGATCTCCTGGATCTTGTTCTTCTTCATCAAGTAGTGCACGCCACCGACGATCTTCTCGGAGACCTTGCGGGAGCGCTTTTGGGCGTCCGTGTAGTCGAACTCCACATCGCCCTTGATGCCGAAGGTTTTCGCATCGTGGTTGAAGATAGATGCAACTTCAGCGTTCTTAATCAGTGACTTGGAGGGGATGCAGCCCACGTTGAGGCAGACGCCGCCCCAGTACTGCTTCTCAATGACGGCAACTTTCTTACCCAGCTGAGCTGCACGGATGGCGGCGACATAGCCACCGGGGCCAGCGCCGAGGACAACAACGTCAAAATGTTCTTTACTCACGCTGCATATCGTACGTGCCCGTCTGGCAAAATGTTGCAAAGCATTTTGTTTCTTCCTTGAATGAAAGTGAGCGATTCACTGTGAAGTTCACTCGCACGGCGGTGGCCCTAGGCGCCGCCGCCCTTATCGCCGCAGGCTCCGTTCCCGCCGTCCAGCACTTCGCGGAGGGCGACGCCGACAAGCCGGTCACCACCCTGTCCCCGGCGGCGACGACGGTGCAGACCTCGCTTGAGACCCCGACCTCCAGCGAAACCACCACCCCGACCACGGGCACAACCACCAGCACAACCACGTCGGAGAAGCCGAAGGTCGTACCGAAGCCCTCTACTGAGACGACGTCGCCGACGACGGCGGAGACGGATGCGCCGTCGACAAGCACAAGCACGAGCCCGACCGCAACGGTCGTGGAGACCACCGCCGAAGAAGACGAGCCGGAAGATCACCCGAACATTAGCCCGCTGGGTGAGGCCCCGAAGACCTACAACGGCAAGGACCAGGCGTGGGTGCGCATCCTCGCGCGCCACCGCGACGCCTGGGACAACGAGGCGATCCGCGTCCACTCCGAGGCCATGGACCGCGACATCCCGGTGGCGATCTTCTACGCCACCGACGAAGAGGGCGAGCGCAAGGAGAACGCCCCGACGGTCTACCTGCTCAACGGCGCCGGCGGCTCCGAGCAGGACACCGACTGGGTCGCGCAGGCCTACGACGAGCTGGAGAAGACGTACAAGGACTCCGGCGCGAACGTTGTCATCCCGATGGAAGGCGCGTTCTCCTACTACGTGGACTGGGCCGCCGAGCCGCCGGTGGACACGGACACGAACCCGTTCTTCCACGGCAAGCAGATGTGGTCGACCTTCCTGGCGGACGAGCTGCCGCAGGCGGTTGAGCCGTACATGAACGCCGACGAGGAGCACCGCGCGGCGGCCGGCCTGTCCATGGCCGCGACCTCCGTGCTGCTGCTGGCGGAGCACAACCCGGGCTTCTACGACGCTGTCGGCTCCTTCTCCGGCTGCGCGGCGACGTCCACGCCGATCCCCTGGGAGTTTGTGAACCTGACAGTCAGCCGCGGCGCGCCGAATGTGATGGCGCCGGAGTACATCTTCGGCGAGCGCGGCTCGGACTACAACCGCCACTACGACGCACTGGTCAACGCGGCGGATCTCAAGGGCACCGCGGTATACCTGTCCACAGGCACGGGGCTGGCGGGCGAGAGCGACACGCCGGGCTACCTGAAGGACCGCTTGATCAATCAGTACGGCGTGGACCCGAATTCGGCTTCGGCCCGCGCGTTGTCGAACGCGATGACGCTGCAGGTTGAAGGCGGCGTGATCGAGGCGGCGATGAACGCCTGCACCCACGATCTGATGGTGAAGATGCGCGCCAACGACGTGGAGGTCACCCACGCTGAGCTGCGCAATGTGGGCACCCACAGCTGGGCGTCCTGGCGCGATGACGTCAAGCTTTCCTTTGACAAGGTGTTCAAGAAGGCGCTCGGTCTGGAGCAGTAGGCACTTGCTTTACGACGCCTAACGGCGCCTCCCCGCTTCGAGCCGGGAGGCGCCGTTTTTGGTTTGTGCGAGAAGGCGCGTTTTAGAACATGCCCATGCCGTAGGCGATGGTGGAGGACATGGAAGATCCTGCGTGGACGAGCTCGCCGAGAATCTGGTTGATCTGCACCTGGAAGGTTTCGATGGGGTTCATGTTGGGGTCCTTTCGGGGTTTCAGGGCGGGGGCGCAACACGCCACACGCGTAACGCTGGCCACTACAGTAACGAATGTCCCATAGAATGGCGCAATAATTGCCTGTCAGTTTACCCCCCTCCCCCAGGACTGGATACACAGATGAAGAAGATCAAGGCGGCGGCGCTTGCCGCCCTCACCGCAGTCTCCCTCGCATGCACCGGCGCTCCGGCGGTGTCCGCCCAGCCGGCCGGCCAGGAGGGCATTGTAAAGGCGTGGGACGCGCGAACGAACCCGCCGCTGATCACCCGCACCGGCCAGGCGCAGGAGTGGGTCAATCAGGTGGACCACAAGACGGTGCTGTCCTACAACGTGTATTCCCCCTCCATGCGCCGCGACATCCCGGTCGCGGTCGTCCCGGCCACCGACGCCGCAGGCAACCGCGTGCGCAACGCGCCGACGTTGTACCTGCTCAACGGCGCCGGCGGCGCGGAGCAGAACCAGGACTGGCTGAAGCTCTACCCGGTGAAGGACTACTTCGCCGGCAAGGGTGTGAACGTGGTGGTGCCGCAGGCTGGCGCGTTTTCCTACTACACGGACTGGGTGAAAGACGACGTCGCCTCCGACTACGTCAACGGCCCACAGAAGTGGGAGACGTTTTTGACCAAGGAGCTGCCCGGCCCGATCGAGCGCGTGGTGGGCGCCAACGGCCGCCGCGCCGTGACCGGCGTGTCCATGTCCGCCACCTCTGCCCTGCTGTTCGCGCAGCACAACCCGGGGATGTACCAGGCCGCGGCGGCGTTTTCCGGCTGCGCGTCCACGTCCTCGCCGCACGGCTACAACTTCGCGCGCTTGACCGTCAACCGCGCGGGCACCCCGAACTTCCAGACGGTCACCCCGGAGATGATGTGGGGTCCGATGAACGGGCCGTACAACCGCTACAACGACGCGCTTCTGGGCGCGGAGAAGTTGCGCGGCACCCACCTGTACATCTCCTCCGGCTCGGGCCTTGCGGGGCACCCGGACCAGGTCAGCTACCTGCTGGGCAAGGGCGCACCGATGCCGGCGGCGCAAGCCGGTGCAGCCGTGCTGCAGGTCGAAGGCGGCGTGATTGAGGCCGCGGTGAACAAGTGCACCCACGACCTGAAGGCCAAGCTGGACGGCCTGGGCATCCCGGCCCACTACGAGCTGCGCAACGTGGGCACCCACTCCTGGCCGTACTGGACCGAGGACATGGACCGCGCCTGGAACACCACCATCAAGCCTGCCCTGGGGGTCTAGCGTGCGCGACATCGAGCCCAAGCTTCTCGACGACCTCACGGGCGCCCCCGCCCTGGAATGGGCCCGGGAGTGGTCCGACGCAACAGAAGCGCGGCTCGATTCGTCCGCGCTGCGCGAGCGGATCCGCGCCGCCTTGGATTCGGACGACCGGATCCCGTTTGTCACCCGGCGCGGCGAGTACCTGTACAACTTCTGGCGCGACGGCGAGCACCAGCGCGGACTCTGGCGCCGCACGACCCTCCCCTCGTTCCTCGGGGAGGAGCAACCCGACTGGGAGGTCCTCCTCGACGTCGACACGCTCGCCGAGGAAGAAGGCGAGGACTGGGTGTACAAGGGCGCCACCGTGCTGCCTGTGAGCTGGGACCGGGCGCTGATCCGCCTGTCGCGAGGCGGCGCGGACGCGGTGGTAGTGCGCGAATTCGACCTTGAACACCGTGCCTTCGTCGACGCGGCCGACGGCGGTTTCACCATCGACGAGGCTAAAACCTCCGTCGACTGGGTGGACCGCGACACCATCCTGGTGGGCACCGACGAAGGCCCGGGCACGGTGACCAACTCCGGCTACCCCATGCAGGTGGCGCGCTGGACCCGCGACGGCGGCAAGACCGTCATCTTCACCGGCGAGCCTAACGACGTCGGCGTATGGTCGGGCTACGACGTGGTGGACCGGAGGACCGTCGTCACGCGGGCGCTCGATTTCTACACCTCGCGAACGTGGGTCGACGGCGAGTTTGTGGACGTGCCCGACGATTGCGACGCCATCCCCCACCGCAAGTGGCTGTTCATCCAGCCGCGCACCGAGTTCGCGGGCGTGCCCGCGGGCGCGCTCGGCGTGATCGAGCTCGAAGCGTTCCAGCAGGGCGGCCGAGAGTTCGCCGTGCTGGAGCAGGACGCGACCGTGGAAGCGATCGCGTTCACTGAAAACGCGCTGCTTTTGACCTGCCTGGTGGACGTGGCCACCAGCATCTCCCGCATCGCGCTGGGCACCTGGGAGCGCACCGAGCTCGCGCTGCCGGAGGCCGCGAGCGCGCACGTCGTTGCCTCCAGCCCGCTGGCCGGCGACGAGTTCTGGGTCGCCGCGTCCTCCTTCACCACGCCGACAACGCTTCTGCGCGGCGACGCCTCCGGCGCACTCACCGAGGCCAAGCGCGCGCCTGCCCACTTCGACACGGCAGGGCTGGAAACCCGCCAGCACTGGGTGACCTCCGCCGATGGCACCCGGCTGCCGTACTTCATCACCGGCGACTTCTCCCTTGGTGCACGTCCCACGCTGGTGGGCGGCTACGGCGGCTTCGAGGTCTCGCTCACGCCCGCGTTTTCCAACGTGCGCGGCATCGCATGGTTGGAACAGGGCAACTTCTACGTCCAGCCCAACCTGCGCGGCGGCGGCGAGTTCGGCCCCGAGTGGCACTCGCAGGTGGTCAAAACCAACCGGCACAAGGTGTGGGAGGACCACAAGGCGGTGCTCGAGGACGTCGTCGCCCGCGGCTACGCCGAACCTGCGCAGATTGCCATCCGCGGCGGCTCCAACGGCGGGCTGCTCACCTCCGGCGCGCTGGTGCAGTACCCGGAGTGCTTCGGCGCGGCCGTGATCCAGGTGCCGCTGACGGACATGCTGCGCTACCACACCCTGTCCGCCGGCGCGTCGTGGATGGCGGAGTACGGCGACCCGGACAACGTCGATGAGCGCGCAGCGATTGCAACCTGGTCGCCGCTGCACAACGTCCGCCCGCGCGAGGACGTGGCGTATCCCCCGGCGCTGGTGACCACCTCCACGCGCGACGACCGCGTCCACCCCGCCCACGCCCGCACCTTCGCGCTCGCCCTGTGGCGGGCGGGCCAGCCGGTGGACTATTTCGAGAACACCGCAGGCGGGCACGCCGGCGCCGCGGATAATGCACAGGTGTCGCGGGTGGAGGCGTTGATCTACCAGTGGATCGACGACAAGATCGGCCAACCGCTGGCGTAGACTTCCCGGCGATATGAGTAACCTGAGGCTTCGCTCCACCCCCATCCCCGGCACCCGCGACCGCTACACCGGCGTGGAGTTCAACCTGGGCTTCCACGTCACGCACTACAACCTGGATTTCGACTACAAGGTTGCGCCGAACCGTCTCGAAGCAACTGCGACCCTGACGCTGAACACCTGGCGCGAGCTGAACCACCTCACCCTCGACCTCACCCAGGGCCTGTCGGTGCGCCGCGTGGAGGCGTCTAACGGCTTCGTCGTCAAGCGCTACCGCCACCACGGCGGCAAGCTGCGCATCACCTTCGACCAGTTCATCCCGGTGGACACTGAGCTGCAGCTGACCATCCGCTACGCCGGCTCCCCGCGCCCGCGCCGCACCGCCTGGGGCATGCTGGGCTGGGAGGAGCTGGACAACGGCGCACTGACCGCCAACCAGCCCAACGGCGCGCCGTCCTGGTTCCCCTGCGACGACACCCCGGACGAGAAAGCCACCTACACTTTCAACGTGCGCGCGGACCGCGGGTACGTCGCGGTGACCAACACCACCGCCCGCCCGATGGCGACCTACCTGGCGACGGTGCAGGTGGGCCAGTTCCACCGCGTTGATTTAGGGCGCAACACGGTGGCGTGGCTGCCGGCGGCGACTCAGGTGGGCGATTTGGACAAGCAGCAGGCCATGCTGGACTACTTCGAAACCGTCTTCGGGCCCTACCCGTTTGAGAACTACCAGGTGGTTGTGCACGAAGAAGAGCTGGAGATCCCGCTCGAGGCCCAGGGGCTGTCCATCTTCGGCGTGAACCACCTGCGAGGCAACGAGCGCCTCATCGCGCACGAGTTGGCGCACCAGTGGTTCGGCAACTCGCTGGGCATCGCGCAGTGGGAGGACATCTGGCTCAACGAAGGTTTCGCCTGCTACGCCGAGTGGCTGTGGGCGGATTTTACGGGGCACATGCCTATCGACGCCTCCGTGCGCACCCACTACGACAACATCACGCCCATGCGGTTTACCCTGGCCGACCCGGGCGCGCGCGACATGTTCGACGACCGCGTGTATAAGCGCGGCGCTATCACGCTGCACGCGCTGCGCCGCAAAGCCGGCGACCCGGCGTTTTTCGCCGCCGTGCGCGACTACGTGGCCCGCGGCGCCCACGGTGTGGTGGAGCCCTTCGACCTGGTCAACGCGTTCGCGCGCCAGGGCGTCGCTGTCGGTGACGTGATCGACGCGTGGATCAACCACCCCGAGCTTCCGGAGTGCCCGTGAGAAACCTCTCCCTGGCCACCATTTTCGCCGCGGCCAGCGGGTTTGTGGTCATGTGGATCGCCAGCTGGGCGCTGGACGCGGAGCACGGCTACAACTCCTTTTTGGCCTACTGGGGCCTGTTTTTCGCCTGCACCGGGCTCATCGACGGCATCACACAGGAGACCACCCGCGCCGTGGCAGCCTCCCGCGAAATGGACGTGCGCGGCAGCGCCAACCCGTGGAAGCTCGGCGCTGCGGTCGGCACGGTTGTCGCGGCGGTGGTGCTGCTGGCGGGGCTTTTCGCTATGAGCCGCATCGTGCCCACCCACCCCGGCACGGCCACGGGCTTGTTGGCGTTGGGCCTGATCAGCTACGCCTTCCAGGCGGTGCTGTCCGGCGTCTTGAGCGGCTCCGGGCTGTGGAACCGCTACGCCGCGCTGGTCGCCCTGGACTCCGGGGTGCGCCTCGTGCTGGCCGTGGTGGTGTGGGCGCTCGGCGGCGGGCTGGTGGAGTTTTTGGCCATCACCGTCATTGGCGCGCTGAGCTGGGCGGTGATCCTCGCCTTCGCGCCGGTGCGGGTACACCTGGACGTGGACCGCGGGGCGTTTCTGCGCCGCGTCGGCTCCGCCATGGTGGCCTCCGGGGCGTCGGCCGCGCTGATCACGGGCTTTCCCACCGCCGCCTCCGCCGCCTTCCCCGCTGCAACCGCGGGTGCGACGGTCGCCGCGATCAACAACGCCGTCATGCTCACCCGCGCCCCTGTGCTGGTGCCGCTGCAGCGCTTCCAATCGGCGCTGGTGGTGCGCTTCGTCGAGCGCCGCGGCAGCATCTACAGGGCGCTCGCCGCGCCCGTCGGCGCGATCTTGGGCGTCGGCCTCATCGGCTTCGCGGCGGCCTGGCTGATCGGCCCGTGGATCCTGCGGGTGGCGTACAAGCCGGAGCTGTTCGTGGGCGGCCTCACGCTGGGCCTGCTCACCTTCGCCTCCGCGTTCATGGGCATGCTCATGATCACCGGCGTGGCCGTGCTTGCCTTGGAACGCCACGGGTTCTACGTCGCCGGCTGGCTCGCCGCCACCGCCACCGCGTTCGCCGTGCTCTTCCTCGCGCCGTGGGGCGTTGCCACAACCGTGGTGGTGGCGCTATTCGCCGGGCCGATCGTCGGCGCGCTCGTGCACCTGGCGGGCCTTGTAAGGTAGCTGGCTATGGAACGTTTGCTGGTCACTGGCGGTGCGGGGTTCATTGGGGCGAATTTTGTCCGGCAGGCGTCGCAAAGCTTTCGCGTCACCGTCGTGGACAAGCTCACCTACGCAGGCAACCGCGCGAACCTGCCCGAGGGCATCGAGTTCGTCGAGGGGGACATCTGCGAGCAATCGCTTATCGACGAGCTCGTGGCCGCCAACGACACCGTCGTCCACTTCGCCGCCGAATCGCACAACGACAACTCACTGCGCGACCCGTCCGCGTTCGTGCACAGCAACCTTGTCGGCACATTTGCGCTGCTGGAGGCGGTGCGAAAGTTTGACAAGCGCCTGCACCACATCTCCACCGACGAAGTGTTCGGCGACCTTCAGCTCGGCGGCACTGACGCGTTCACCGAGACCACGCCGTACAACCCCTCCTCGCCCTACTCAGCGACGAAGGCCGGCTCCGACCACCTCGTGCGCGCCTGGGTGCGCTCGTTCGGGGTACGCGCGACGATCTCGAACTGCTCCAACAACTACGGCCCCTACCAGCACATAGAGAAGTTCATCCCCCGCCAGATCACCAACATCCTCACCGGCCAGCCCGCCAAGCTCTACGGCACCGGCGCGCAGGTGCGCGACTGGATCCACGTGGACGACCACAACGACGCCGTCCTGGCGATCCTCGAGCGCGGGCGCATCGGCGAGACCTACAACATCGGCGCGAGCTCTCCCGGTTCCGCGCACGTCACGAATAAGCAGGTCATCGAGACCATCTGCGAGCTCATGGGCGGCGAATACGTCCACGTCGCCGACCGCCCCGGCCACGACCAGCGCTACACCATGGACGCCACCAAGCTGCGCCGCGAGCTCGGCTGGGCACCGAAGCACACGGACCTGCGCAGCGGGCTGGAGCAGACCATCGCCTGGTACACCGACAACCGCAGGTGGTGGGAAGACGACAAGGCAGGCATCGAACGCGGGTACGCGGAAAGGGGACAGTAAAATGACCACCATCGACGGCCTCGAGGTCCACCGGCTCACTGTCCACGAGGACAACCGCGGCTGGTTCAAAGAGAACTGGTCCGGCCAAAAACTCACCCCGAAGCAGCACAACGTCAGCTTCAACGCCCGGCGCGGCGCGACCCGCGGCATGCACGCCGAACCGTGGGACAAGTGGGTCTCCGTGGCCACCGGCCGCGTGTTCGGCGCGTGGGTGGACATGCGCGAAGGCTCCGCCACGTTTGGCGAGAAGTTCACCTGCGAGATCGGCCCGGACACCGCCGTATACGTCCCGCGCGGCGTGGCCAACGGCTTCCAGGCGCTCGAGGACAACACCACCTACATCTACCTGGTCAACCAGCGCTACTCCCCCGGCGGCGCGTTCTGCTCCTACAAGGAAATCGCCTGGCCGCTCGAGCCCACCGAGCTGTCCGCCAAGGACCTCGAGCACCCCATGCTTATCGACGCCACTCCGCTCCCCCCACGCCGCATCCTCGTCACCGGCGCCAACGGCCAGTTAGGGCGCGCGCTGCGCCAGATTTGGCCCGAGGATCAGGCCCACTTCGTGAGCCACGACGAGTTCGACATAACGAACCCGCCCAGCATCGACTGGGCGGACTACTGGGCCATCGTGAACTGCGCCGCCTACAACGACGTCAACGGCGCGGAGGACGACCGGGCCGGGGCATGGGCGGTGAATGCGGCGGCGCCGGCGGAGCTTGCGTCGATAAGCAATGCCCACGACCTGACGTTGGTGCATGTTTCCAGCGACTACATCTTCGACGGCAGCGTCGAAGTGCACGACGAGGCGGAGGTGCCGTCGCCGCTGAGCGCGTACGGCGCGTCGAAGGCCGCGGGCGACACGGCGGCGCAGGTGGCGCGGAAGCATTACGTGGTGCGCACGAGCTGGGTGTTCGGCGACGGCCGCAACTTCATGTCCGTCATGGCCGACCTGGCTGATCGCGGCGCCGCGCCGAAGGTCGTGTGCGACCAGCGCGGGCGCCCCACCTGGGCCGAGGACCTGGCCAAAGGCATCGCGCACCTGCTTTCCACCGGCGCGGAGTACGGGGTGTACAACATCACCTCCGACGGCGACCCCGTCACACGCGACGAGATCGCCATGGCCGTGTTTGTCGCCGTCGGCGGCGACCCAGCGGACGTCCACCCCGTGACCACCGAGCAGTACGGCGCCGAATTCGGCGTGGAAGCGCCCCGCCCGCGCGAATCCACCCTGGCGCTGGACAAGATCACAGCCGCGGGTTTCAGCCCGACGAACTGGCGCGCGGCGCTGGCGCTCTACGTCGCGCTGCGGTAGCTAAACCGCACCCGAATTAAACCCGGACAGGACGCAGCTCACGGCTTAAACTTAGGGAGTCCCCAACACACTCCCAGGAGATTCCCATGAAGAAGTCGCGCCTCGTCGCCCTTGCGACAGCCTCTGCAGTCGCCCTGTCCCCCGTCGTTCCTGCCCAGGCCGCGCAGGTCGGTCCGCTGGAGCAAAACCGTTGCAAGGTGACTTTCACCGCTGCGGAGAAGGCATATCTGGAAAATCTCGACAGGGAGATCAGTGCGAAAGTCGGTGAAACGTTCTACCGCGATTTCAACCTCGCCCTCGAGAATACGTTTCCGGGAATTCGCAGCGTAGGCGATGATTTTGTTGCCGCCTACCAACACCAATTGACTAACCACCGTGTCGAGAGCGCATTTGAGGATGCGTTCAACGAGATCGATCTTCAGCCATACCTCAGCCGCTTGAGCTACGCCGGTCTGAATGACATCGGAGCGGAAACGTATTTAGATACTCGTGCTCGCGCCGAGTACTTCAACGACATGCGCGTAAGCCCAGATGAAGTTGTGCCGAGTAACTACTCAGACTACTACGTTGACGCAAAACTCAGCGAAGACTTCGAAGACGGAAACATCGGTGCCGTAATCCTGTTTATTTTCCTTGGACTCGGTGGCGTTATCCAAGATGAGAACCAGGGGGCAAAGTTCTACAACTCTTTTGATAAGACCCAGACCGGCCGTCACTTCACTGCGCTGAATCCATACCTCCGCGCTGAGAATGCCGCGTCGAACACTTGCCTCGGCGGCGGTAACAGCACTGTGAAGTACCCCACCGGTAATGTTACGAAGCCGACGCCTAAGCCAGCACCGAGCAAGCCGAAGCAGGACTCCAAGCCATCCGACCAGAACGCCGACAACAACGCCGGTGAGGCCAAGGACGAGAAGGGCTCCTCCACCGCCGGCATCGTCATCGGTGTCATCGCAGCTGTGCTCGCGGTCATCGGCATCGCAGCGATTGCAGCCCCGCAGCTGGGTATCCAGATCTCAGGCCTGGGCTAACCCTCCCGCCGCAACACCCGATGCCGCACCGAGCGACGTCGGGTGTTTTGCATGTGAAGGCCCGCATACTGGCCAACTAGACTTCCCTGTCATGAAGGGCATCATTCTCGCCGGCGGCTCGGGCACGCGCCTGTACCCGATCACCCAGGGCATCTCGAAACAACTCATGCCCATCTACGACAAGCCGATGATCTACTACCCACTATCCACGCTGATCAGCGCGGGCATCAGGGAGATTTTGATCATCACCACGCCGGAGGACCGGCCGAACTTTGAGCGTCTGCTTGGCGACGGCTCACGTCTCGGCATCATGCTCCACTACGCCGAACAACCCCGCCCGGAGGGGTTGGCGCAGGCGTTTTTGATCGGCGAGGAGTTCATCGGCGACGACTCGGTGGCGCTGGTGCTCGGCGACAACATCTTCGACGGCAGCGGCATCGCTCAGGTGCTCGGCCAGGTGCGCGACATCGACGGCGGGGCGATCTTCGCCTACGAGGTTTCGGACCCGCAGCGCTACGGCGTGGTCGAGTTCGACACCTCCGGCACCGCGCTGTCCATCGAGGAGAAACCGGAGGCGCCGAAGTCCAACTTCGCTGTGGTGGGGCTGTACTTCTACGACAACGACGTCGTAGAGATCGCCAAATCCATCGCACCGTCGGCGCGCGGGGAGCTGGAGATTACCTCCGTCAACGAGGCGTACCTGCGCCGCGGCGACCTGAAGGTGCACCGCCTGCACCGCGGCGACGTGTGGCTGGACACCGGCACCATCGACTCGATGAGCGAGGCCAGCGCCTACGTCGAGGTGCTGCAGAAGCGCACCGGCACCGTCATCGGCTCGCCGGAGGTGGCGGCTTACCGCGAGGGCTTCATCGACGCCGCGCAGCTGGAAGCCTTGGGCGAGCAGGTGTTGAAATCCGGCTACGGCCGCTACCTCATCGACGCAGCAAGGGACTAAAACAATGGCGAGGATTACGGCACTGGTGACCGTCTACCACGGCACCGACGCGCACGATCTGCAGCGCGCCCTCGACTCCCTGCGGGCACAGACGCGGCCCGCGGATGAGCTGGTCATTGTGGCTGACGGGCCGGTGGGTGAGGGGGTGCGGGAGGTCGTCGCAAAGCAAGATGCCCGGGTGATCTGGCTGCCTGAGAATGTGGGCGCGGGCCCGGCGTCGCAAGCCGGGCTGGCCACGATCGATTCCGAATACACCGCCCGCCTGGACTCCGACGACGCCGCGAAACCGACACGTTTCGCCCGGCAGCTCGAGTATTTGGAGGCGCACCCGGAGGTGGCCGCGCTGGGCAGCGCCGTTGAAGAGTTCGCGCACACCCCGGGAGATACCGGCAAGGTGCGCGCGCTGCCGGAGAACCCGCACGCCTACGCGAAGATGAACTCGCCGGTGAACAACCCCTCGGTGATGCTGCGTACCCGCGCCGTCAAGGAGGTCGGCGGGTACAGGGACGTGCACTTCATGGAGGACTACGACCTCTACGCGCGCCTGATCGCCGGCGGCTGGCAGGTGCGCAACCTGCCCGAGGCGCTGACGGACTTCCAGGTCACCGACGCGCAGTTCGCCCGCCGCACCGGCCGCGAGATGCTCGCCGCGGAGGCAAAAATGCAGCGCAACCTGGTCTCCTACGGGCTGATTTCGCGCCCGCGGGCCGCGTTCAACCTGGCGGCGCGCACCGCGTACCGCGCGCTACCCACAGGTTTGCTCCGGCGCGTGTACGCCGCTTTGTTCCACCGCGGGAGGTAACCTAACTTCCGACATGAGCGGATTTTCAGACACTTGGCTGATCGTGCCTTGCTACAACGAGGGCACGGTCATCTTCGACGTGGTCACGCACGCGCGCGAGACGTTCCCCAACATCGTGGGCGTCAACGATGGCTCCGCCGACGACTCGGCGGCGCAGATCCGCGCCGCCGGCGCCCATTTGGTGGATCACCCGGTCAACCTGGGCCAGGGCGCGGCGATCCAGACAG
The DNA here is from genome assembly GCF_027257105.1 of Corynebacterium faecium. NCBI lineage: Bacteria > Bacillati > Actinomycetota > Actinomycetes > Mycobacteriales > Corynebacteriaceae > Corynebacterium > Corynebacterium faecium. The sequence goes on along the minus strand of NZ_JAPYJX010000010.1, from coordinate 31,999 downwards.
GCGTGGAGTACGCCCGCAAACAGCCGGGCGCGCAATACTTCGTCACCTTCGACGCGGACGGCCAGCACCAGGTCAAAGACGTCGTGCGGATGATTGAGCGGCTGCGCACTGAGCCGTTGGACATCATCGTCGGCACGCGTTTCGCCGGCCAGGACAATTCGCAGGTGCCGTGGATCAAGCGGGCGGTGCTGAAGACGGTGGTGATGCTCTCGCCGCGCACGAAAAAGCTGGGGCTCACGGACGCCCATAACGGGCTGCGCGCGTTCAACCGCAAGGTGGCTGAGGAGATGAACATCCGCATGAACGGGATGTCGCATGCCTCGGAGATCGTCTCCATGATCGAGAAGCACGGCTGGCGCGTGGACGAGGAGCCGGTGGACATCCTCTACACGGAGTACTCGATGTCGAAGGGCCAGTCGCTGATCAACGGCGTGAACATTCTCGCCGACGGGCTCGTTGCAAGGAGGTTGCCATGATTCAGGCGTTGTTGCTGCTCGCGGTTGTCGCATTGGCCTGGTACTTCTTTGCTAATCGACGCAAAGCTAACGCCAAAGCCTGGGTAAAAATCGGCTTCGCCCTCATGATGGTGGCGGCCGTGTGGGCGATTGCCCGCCCCGACGATGTGACCGTCGTGGCGAACTGGCTGGGCGTGGCCCGCGGCACCGACCTGATGCTGTACGTGCTGGTGGTGGCGTTCTTCTTCGTCACCGTCTCCACGTGGACGCGTTTCCGCGAGCAGGAGTTGCGCTACGCCCGCCTGGCCCGCGCCGTCGCGCTGCAGAACGCGCAGGCGCCGGATACGGGAGACGCGGGCCAGCAGCGCTAGAAGCCGCGCCGGATCCACTCCTCCAGGTGCGGGGCTTCCGCGCCGATGGTGGTGTGGTCGCCGTGGCCGGTGCGCACCACCGTCTCCGCCGGCAGGTCCAAAACGGATTTCTGCAGGGAGCGGATGATGGTGTCGAACGAGGAGAACGACCGTCCGGTCGCGCCCGGCCCGCCCTGGAACAGGGTGTCGCCGGAGAACAGTTCGCCGGCTTCCTCGGCGTAGATGACCACAGACCCTGGCGAGTGGCCCGGGGTGGACATGACGCGCAGGTCGGTGCCGGCGATGGTGAACGTGGCGCCGTCGAGAAGCTGGCGGTAGTGCGCGCCCGGGTTCTGGCGCTGCCACAAAAAGCCGTCGGTGGGGTGCAGGTACACCGGGGCGTCCACAAGCCGCGACAGCTCGGGCGCGGCGTCGATGTGGTCGGAGTGGCCGTGGGTGGCCAGGATGCCCTTCACGCGGCGGTTGCCCACCGCCTTGGCGATGGCTTCGGCGTTGTGGGCGGCGTCGATGATGTAGACCTCGGAGTCGTCGCCGACGATCCAGACGTTGTTGTCCACCTCCCACTCGCCGCCGTCGAGCTTGAACAGGCCGGAGGTGACGACGTTGTCGATGCGCATTAGAACTCCACCACGCTTCGCAGCACGTCGCCGCGCTTCATCTTGGCGAAGGATTCCTCGATGTCGCCCACGCCGATGCGCTCGGAGACGAACTCGCCCAGCGGGAAGCGGCCCTGCTTGTACAGCTCCACGTACGTGGGAAAGTCGCGCTCCGGCAGGCAGTCGCCGTACCAGGCCGGCTTGATGGAGCCGCCGCGGGCGTACAGGTCGATCGCGGGGATGTCCACGTGGTCCGTCTGGTTGGGCACGCCGACCATGACCATGCGGCCGGCGAAATCGCGGGAGTAGAACGCCTGGCGCCAGGTGGGCTGGATACCCACCGCGTCGATGGCCACGTCGGCGCCGAAGCCGTCGGTGAGCTCCCGCACGGCTTCGATCACCTCGTCCTCGCCCATGTCCTTGGCGCAGATGGCGTGGGTGGCGCCGAACTTCTCGGTGGCAATGTCGCACTTTCGCTTATCGACGTCTACAGCCACCACCGTCGTCGCCCCCGCCAACGCCGCACCGGCCACAGCCGCAAGTCCCACACCGCCGAGGCCGAAGACGACCACGGACTCGCCGCGCTGCACGTCACCGGTGTTCACGGCGGCGCCGAGGCCGGCCATGATGCCGCAGCCGAGCAGGCCGGCCGCTGCCGGGTCCGCCTCCGGGTCGACCTTCGTGCACTGCTTTTCGTGCACGAGGGTCTTCTCTGCAAACGAGCCGATGCCGAGCGCGGGGGTGAGCGGAGTGCCGTCGTCAAGCGTCATGCTCTGCGAGGCGTTGTGGGTGTTGAAGCAGTTCTTCGTGTCGCCCTTGCGGCAGGCGCGGCACTCGCCGCACACCGCGCGCCAGTTCAGCACCACGAAGTCGCCTTCTTGGACGTGGGTGACGTCCTCGCCGACCGTTTCCACGACGCCGGCCGTCTCATGGCCGAGCAGGAACGGGAACGCGTCCTCGATGTCGCCGTCGCGGTAGGCCAGGTCCGTGTGGCACACGCCGGTGGCCTGGACCTTGACCACGACGTCGTTGGGGCCGGGTTCGGGGATCACAATGTCCACGACCTCGACCGGGGTGCCCTTTTCGCGGGCGATTACTCCTTGAACAGTCTGTGTCATGTCCCCAAGACTAGGAGCGGGCGATGACGTTTGCCACGTGCTCGTGGCCGCGCTGGTTCACGTGGATGGGCAGGTTGCCCGGGCCGCCGTAGAAGTCCACCAGTCCAGCCCACATGCGCTTGTTGTCGGGGGCGCACATGTTGTTGTGCCACGTGGACGGCTTCAGGTCCAGAAATTCCACGCCGGCGGCGCGGGCGGCGTCGACCTGCATCCACTGCGCGAGGTTCTCCCAGCGCTGCACGTCTTGGAAGCGGGTCCAATCGGAGACGTTCGGGGCGATGTGGAACAGGCACACGCGGTCGCCGGCGGTGATCTTCGGGTAGCCCACGATCTGGATGCGCGCGTTCGGCGCCGCGGCGCGGATGCGGTTGATCTGCGGGACCATGTAGCGGGTGAAGTCGCGGCGGATGTCGGCGTCCGGGCGCGAGGTGTTGTTGTACGTGTCGTTGAAGCCGACGGAGATGATCACGCGCGCGGTCGCCGGGGACAGCCCGCGGTCCGCGATCGCGCGGTCCACCTGCTGGAACAGGCCCGGGCCCTTCGAAATCGTGACCACGCCGGTGCAGGAGTAGTCGCGGGCGGCCAGGCCGAGCTTGGCGGCGGAACGCTTGCCCCAGTTCGTCGGCGAGGTCGGGCACCAGGTGCCGTTGTCGGAGCGCCCGCGCGGGTCGAGCCCCAGCTTGCCGGCGGCCCACTGGCCCATGTTCGGGTCGGAGATGACAGAGTCGCCGAAGATGACCATGTTGCGGTCCTGCGCTTGCGCCGCCGGGGCGAGCGGGGCGAGAAGCGTGGCCGCCGCAACGAAGGCGGCGGCGATGCGGCGGGAAAATGACACGGCGAAATCCTTTCACAGGGGGAACTTGCGTAACAGTAGGCTACATTATCCACATGCGACCCACCCACCGTCCGCTGTTCTTACTCAAGTCTTTCGCCCGCTTCGTGCCCGCCGTTACACGCGCCGGCTTCGTCAGCGCCGAAGGCGGCCCCCGCGCGGCCCTCGCGCTCGCACCCAACCTCGCGCGCTACTGGTTCACCACCGCCCGCGAGGTCGAACAAGGTGCCGCCGCCGCACCGGACCGCATCGCACTTATCGACGACACCGGCGTCCTCACCTACCGCCAACTCCGCGACGACTCACGCTCGCTGGCCAAATGGCTCCTCGCGCTGCAAGACGAACGCGGCCTAGACGAGCTTCGCATCGGCGTGATGGCACGCAACGGCCGCGGCATCATCCTGCCGCTGGCCGCCAAAGGCTACGCAGGTGCGCATATCTTCCTGCTCAACATCGGCTCCTCGCCGGAGCAGCTCGCCGGCATCTTCGCCGAAAACGACATCAACGTCCTGTTCATCGATGACGAATTCGCCGACCGCCTCCCCGCCAACACCGACGGCATCACCATCGTCCGCGCCCACGAAGACGGCGGCGAGGGGCTTTCGATTGGGCAGGTGGTCCGGAGGGACGTCGATAGGCAACTGCCCCGCTGGCCGAAACACGGCAACCTCGTCCTGATGAGCTCCGGCACCACCGGCATCCCCAAAGGCATCGTGCGGCCCGAACCGCGCATGCCGTTCGTGATCGCCGGCTACCTCGAAGCCATCCCGTGGCGCGCGGGCGACACCGTGCAACTGACCGCGTCGATCTTCCACACCTGGGGTTGGTCCGCCCTGCAGGTTGCGCTGGCGACGCGCTCCACCATCGTCACCCGCCGCATCTTCGACCCGGAGGCCTGCTTCCACGACATCCAGCGCTACCGCTGCGACGGGCTGATCTCCTCGCCCATCTTCTTCAAACAGATGCTGGACCTGCAGGAAAACTACGACACGTCCTCGCTGCGCTACCTCGCCTCCGCCGGCAACGCCGTCAGCCCCGCGCTGCTGCGCCGCACCACGGAGCGCTTCGGCCCGATCCTGGCCAACATCTACGGCTCCACCGAACTCGCCCTCGCCGCGGCAGCCTCGCCCGAGCAGATGCAGGCCGACCCCACCACCGTGGGCAAAGTCCCGCCCGGCACGGTGCTCAAGCTTTACGACGACCAAGGGAAAGAAGTCCGGCCCGGCGAAACCGGACGCATCTTCCTGTACAACGAAACCGCGCTGCGCGGCTACACCAACCCCGCGACCGAGATGGTGGAGATCGACGGGTTGGTGGAGATGGGCGACCTGGGCTACCTCGACGACGACGGGTACCTGCACGTGCAGTCCCGCAACGACGACATGATCATCGTCGGCGGCGAAAACGTCCACCCGCAGTCCGTGGTGGAAGTGCTCGAGGACATGCCGGGTGTCGGCGAGGTGTACGCGCACGGCGTCGACGACGAGCAGATGTTCAAACGCATCGCCGTGTGGGTGGTTCGCAGCGCCGACATCACCGCCGACGCGGTGCGCGACTGGGTGCGCGCCCACCTGGCCGACCACTCCATCCCCCGCGACGTGCACTTCGTCGACGAGCTGCCGCGCAACGCCGTCGGCAAGGTTGTGCCGCGGTTTTTGCCCGGTTTAGGGCAAAAAAATTGAGCCACCTGCGAGAATCGAACTCGCGACCTTCTCATTACGAGTGAGATGCTCTACCGACTGAGCTAAGGTGGCCGGGCATACAAAGATGCACCACCGCGAAAGTGTAGTGCAGCCGGGGAAAACTAAGAAACCGGCAGCTCAGGACACTTTGCAGGCGAGCCGGATCCGGCCCAGCATGCCGTTAAACGCCACCGCCGGCTGCACCTGCTGCGCCAGCCGCTCGCGGCACTGCGCGATCGCCTCCTGGCATTCCACCAGGCCCTCGGGCGTGGTGCGCTCCGCGATCTCGCGCGCCAGACCCTCGTAGTCCGGGTGGATCAGGTCCAGACCCGCGCCGGACTGGACGATCATGGCGTCGCGGTACACCCCCGCCAAATCCACCAGGACCAGGTCGAACATGTCGCGCTTGCGGCGGGTGCCGCGCTTCTTCTGCTCCTCTTCGAGCGCTTTTATCGACGACGCAACGCCCCCCAACGCCTTGCCCGCACCTTTGCCCTTCGCGCCCATGCCGAGCGCGTTTTCCAGCTTCGCGCGCTCGGCTTCGTCCTCGGCCTTGTGGGCCTCCACGGCCTCTTTCTCCGCCGCCGTGACCAGCGCACCGACGGCCTGGAACGCCTGCGCGCCGTGGAACACCAGCTCCGCCAAATTGATCGCCATGGAGCGGCGCTTCTGCACCTGGTCGGAGCGCACCAGCAGCCGCGCCCGGCCCACGTGCCGCATCGTCGCCGCCGCGGCAAGCCGCGCGTCGTGCTCGGTCGCGCCCTCCTCCTCGACCAGGATGCGCACAACCTCGTCCTCCGTTGGCGCCGGCACGTACAGGTGGCGGCAGCGCGACCGCAGCGTCTGCGAGAAGTCCTGCGGGTCCGCCGACGGGGCGCACATGATGATCACGGTGTGCTCCGGCGGCTCCTCCACGGTCTTCAGCAGCGCGTCGGCGGCGTCCGTGTTCAACCGGTCGGCGTTTTCGATGACGATGACGCGCCAGGCGGCGACCGTCGGCAGGCGGGCCGCTTGCGGCACGATCGTGCGGCGCACGTAATCCACCGGGATGTTCACCCGCTGCGGCACCACGTGCAGCAAATCCGTGTGCGAGCCCGCCAGCGCTAACCGGCACGCCTCGCAACGCCCGCACCCGATCTCCACCGGGTCCGTGCACATCAACGCTGCCGCGAACGCCAACGCGGCCTGCGAGCGGCCCGCCCCCGGAGGGCCGGTGAAAAGCCAGGCATGGGTCATGGCGTAGCCGTCGCCAAGCCTTGCGGCCTTCGCCGCGGACATGATTGTCTCGCGCACCGCCGGAGTTCCGGCAAGCCGCTCACTGACGCTACGGGTAGTCACGGATGATCACAGTACCCGCGCGCTAAGGTGATACACCATGAAACGATTCTGGCGCGAGCTGCGGTGGCTCTGGGGCACGTCATGGCCCCTGTACGCCGCGACCGTGCTGGGAACCAACGTCATCGCCGCGATCGGCTGCATGCTGTTCGTGCGCTACCTCATCCCTATGCCGGAAGTGCGTGAGCTCGGCCTTAGCGGGCAACTCGGCGCCATCGGCGTGATCTACGCGGCCGTTGCCGTCGTGCTGGGTGTGGTGGTCACGCTGTACCTGTTCCGACCCGTGTTGGAATGGCAGCGCCACCCCGACGGGCACGACCCGAACATGGTGCGCCACCTGGTCATGCGGCTGCCGGTGCTGCAAACCATCATTGTGGTGGCGGTGTGGAGTATCGGCACCGCGATTGTCACCGTGGGGGCGTGGCGTGTCGACGCCCGCCTGGCCACCGTCGTCCTCGCCACCGCCGCGCTGACCACCTTCGTCACCGCCGTGCTGACCTACCTGCAGGCCGAGCGCCTCGTGCGCCCCATCGCCGCGTCCGCGCTGGCGCGCCGCTTCGAGGACTCCACGCTGCAGCCGCCGATCAAGTGGCAGCTCTACCTGACGTGGTTCACCACCTCCGCCGTGCCGATGGTGGGCGTGCTGCTTTTGACGGTGGCGCAGCGCTATGGCTACTTCTCCGGCAACGTCGGCGAACTCACCTCCGCGATCGTCGCGCTGATCACCGCCGGCATGGTCACCGGTTTCGTGGGCACCGCGCTGGTGATCATGAGTGTGGCCGACCCGATCAAGGAACTGCAGGGCGCGATCAACCGCGTGCGCCGAGGCGAGCAGAACACGCAGGTGGACATTTACGACGGCTCCGAGATCGGCGTGTTGCAGGCCGGGTTCAACGAGATGATGAAGGGGCTGCGCGACCGCCAGCGCGTGCGCGACATCTTCGGCCAGTACGTCGGCGCGGAGGTGGCGCAGAAGGCGCTGGAGGAGATCCCGGAGCTCGGCGGCGAGGAGCGCAAGGTGGCGGTGCTGTTCATCGACGTCGTCGGCTCCACCACCTACGCCGTGGACCACACGCCGGAGGAGGTTGTCGCTGCGCTGAACGACTTCTTCGACGTCGTTGTCGAGGTGGTGCACCGCAACAAGGGCGTGATTAACAAGTTCCAGGGCGATGCGGCCTTGGCGGTGTTTGGGGCGCCCGTTTCGCTTCACGACGCCGCCTCGCACGCCCTCCAAGCCGCCCGCGAACTCCAGCGGGATTTGGCCGGCCAAGAGCTGCGCGCCGGCATCGGTGTGGCGTCCGGGCACGTGGTAGCGGGCCACATCGGCGGCTCGGACCGCTTCGAGTACACCGTGATCGGCGACGCCGTCAACGCCGCGGCGCGCCTGACCGACATGGCGAAGGACACCCCGGGCCTGGTGCTGACCAACGCCGGAACCCTGCGCGCGGCGAACGAGGTGGAGCAGCAGCGCTGGACGCTGATGAAGTCCGTGGAGCTGCGCGGCCGCGGCAAGATGACGCAGCTGGCGCGCCCGGTGCGCTCCACCATGGCCGACCGCGCCTAGTTTCGGGCATGCCGATGTGCCCGCCCGGTGGGGCGGGTTTTCGGTGTGTGGTTAGTCGAAGAGCAGCTCCATGGCGCCTGGGGTGGTCATGGGGACGCGTGTGCCGTTGGGCGCGACCCAGTGGATGCGGGCGTTGGGGTTGTCGATGTAGCCGAACGGGCCGTTGCGGTTGTCGGCGTTGACCCCGTTGTGGAAGGGGCAGAGTTCGGCGAGGTTGTCCATGTTGGTCATTCCCCCGTAGCGCCACGCGTTGATGTGGTGGGTTTGGGTGGTCTCGGCGGAGTGTTTGCAGTCGGGAAACGCACACGACGGGCAGAGCAGCTTCGACATGACCTTCTGCTTCGCATTGGCGCAGCGCTGACCGTAGTAGAGGTTGACTGGGCCTTCCTGGGGTGGAACGCCGCGACTTCGAGTATGTCGCCGAATTCGTGCTCCATGTACTCGGCCCCGGTCATGGTGGTGCCGTCGGTGCAGATCAGCGTGACTTCGTCTGCGTGGCCGGATTGGATGCGGGCCCAGTCGGCGATCGGCACCAGGATGATCGGCCGGAAATTCGCCTTCGGCACGCCTTTGCCGTCGTGCAGGATGCTGATGAGTGTGTGGGCCATTTGGGCGGCGGCGGGGTCGTCTGCGTCGATGAGTTTGCGCAGCAGGTGCTCCAGGTCCGCGAGGTCGCGCTCGTTGTAGGTCAGGATCATGGTGCGCATGCCCGCTTTCGAGCTGCTGAACCTGCACGAGGGTGGGGCTGGTTTGACGGGTTGTTTGATCAACCGTTTGATGCGCTTGGTCAGGGCCCGGTAGGAGCCGCGGTGGCGCACCAAATCCAACCTAATGCGCCAGCGTTCGGCTGCCCCTTCGACGGCGAGGAGTTTCTTCTCGATGTGCACGAGCTGGTCGATAGGTAAACCCTCGGCGGCGGCGAGGGCGTCACGTTGTTTGCGGGTGAACTGGGTCGGCCCGAAGTAGGTGTGGTGCACCCGCGCCAAATCACGCACCCGGCCGGTGGACAGGCCGGCGGCCATGGCTACGTCGCGGTCGAAGTCGGCGAGCGTCGAGACGCCTGCGGAAACAAAGTCGGTGAAGTTCATGGCCCAGAAGCTATGGCGGCACCGCAACCCCGAACAAGGGCCAAATAAAAATCTGTGGATAACCCCCGCCGATTGTTGACGCCGCAACACCGTTGTCCACAGGAACGCAAAACGCGGTGGCGCACGCACGCCACCGCGGTATACGCTGCCCAGTTTTAGCGCTTGCGGGCCTTGACCACCCGCTTGGTGGTCTGCTTCGGCTTCGTGGCCTTTTTGGCAGCCTTCTTGGTCGCCTTCTTCTTCGCAGCCTTCTTCTTCGTGGCCTTCTTGCCTCCGCCCTCGGCCTCGCGGGCGCGGCGGGCGGAGAGCAGCTCGTTGGCGCGCTGGTCCGTCATGGTTTCCGGGGTGTCGCCGCGCTGCAGGGACGCGTTGGTCTCGCCGTCGGTGACGTACGGGCCGAAGCGGCCGTCCTTGATGGTCATGGGTTTGCCGGAGACATCGTTGTCACCGAGCATTTTCAGCGGCGGCTTCGCGGCGGCGCGGCCGCGTCGCTTCGGCTCGGCGTAGATGCGGCGGGCTTCCTCCAGGGTGATGGAGAAGATCTGGTCCTCCGAAGCCAACGAGCGCGAGTCGGAGCCCTTCTTCAGGTACGGGCCGTAGCGGCCGTTCTGGGCGGTGATCATCTCGCCGTCCGCCGGGTCCTCGCCGACTTCACGTGGCAGGGACAGCAGCTGCATCGCCTCGTCGAAGGTGACGCTCGACGGCTCCATCGAGGAGAACAGGGAGGCGGTGGCGGGCTTGAGCTGCTCGTCGACAAGCTGCGCCATGCGCTTTTCCTTCTGCGCCGCCGCCGTCTTGGTCTCCCAGTTCTTCGCCCGCTTGCCTTCTTCGGCGCGCTGCTTATCCTCTTCGGCGCGCTCCGCGGCGATGACTTCTTCGGCGCGGGCTTCGGCGGTGGCGCGCTCGTCGTCACGCACGAGCTCCGTGACGTACGGGCCGAAACGGCCCTCCTTCGCCACCACGGTGCGGCCGTTGGCGGGGTTGACGCCGAGTTCGCGGCCGGACTGCGGGGTGGCGAAGAGCTTCTCCGCCATCTCCAGGGTGATCTCGTCCGGGGTGGCGGATTCGGGCAGGTTGGCGCGCTGGTACTCGGGCTCGCCGTCCTTTTCGCCGATCATGCGCTCGATGTAGGGCCCGTAGCGGCCGACGCGGACGACGACGGGGCGGCCTTCGGCATCGTCGAAAAGCTTCAGCGAGTTCGCGGCACGCGCGTCGATGGATTCGAGGTTGTTCTCGATCATGTGCTTCAGCCCGCCGCGGCGCGCGAGCGCTTGCGCCATGGATTCGCGAGCGTCGGCGTCGCCGAAGTAGAAGCCGGACAGCCACTTGGTGCGGTCCTGGTTGCCGTGGGCGATTTCGTCGAGCTCGTCTTCCATGGACGAGGTGAAGTCGTAGTCCACGAGCGCGTCGAAGTTGTTTTCCAAAAGGCCCACCACGGAGAACGCAACCCAGGAGGGCACCAGGGCGTTGCCGCGGACGAAGACGTAGCCGCGGTCCTGGATGGTCTTGATAATCGACGCGTAGGTGGACGGGCGGCCGATGCCGAGGTCTTCCATCTTCTTCACCAGCGAGGCTTCGGTGTAGCGCGCCGGCGGGTTGGTGGAGTGGCCGTCTGCCGTGACCTTATTGGTGGCCAATTCGTCGCCCTTGGTCAGTTGCGGCAGGCGGGTTTCGTTGGCTTGGCGGTCGGAGTAGGCGCGCAGCCAGCCGGGGAAGGTGACGGTGCGGCCGGTGGCGGCGAACTCGCACGCCTCGCCGGAAGCGTCACCCTGAACGGTGACCTTCATCGAGGTGCCGCGGGCGTCTTGCATCTGGGAGGCGACGGTGCGCGCCCAGATGAGTTCGTAGAGTTTGAACTCCTCGGCGTCCAAAGCGCCCGCCAGCTGCCCGGGGGTGGCGAAGCGTTCGCCGGCGGGGCGGATGGCTTCGTGGGCTTCCTGCGAGTTTTTCACCTTGCGGTCGTAGGTGCGCGGCGCGTCCGTGACGTAATTGGCGCCGTACAGCTCGCGGGCGGCAGAGCGCGCGGCGTCGAGGCCCTGCTTGGACAGCGACGTGGAGTCTGTACGCATGTAGGTGATGTGGCCGTTTTCGTACAGCCGTTGTGCAATGCGCATGGTGCGCGCGGAGGTGAAGTGCAGCTTGCGTCCGGCCTCCTGCTGCAGCGTGGAGGTCATAAACGGCGCGTACGGTTTGCGCGAGTACGGCTTCTCCTCCACTGCGGTGACGTACATGGGCGCGGTGCCCAGCGCGTCGGCAAGCGAGTGCGCCTTTTGCTTATCGACGATCACCGCCTCGCCCTTCAGCCGCCCCCGGTCATCGAAGTCGCGGCCCTGGGCGATGCGCTTGCCGTCGAGCGCGACGAGCTTCGCGTCGAAGGTTTCGCCCTTTTCCAACTCCGCGACCAGGTCCCAGTACTCCGCCGGGATGAACGCCATGCGCTCGCGTTCGCGCTCGACAATCACGCGGGTGGCCACGGATTGGACGCGGCCGGCGGACAGGCGCGGCATGACCTTCTTCCACAGCACCGGCGAGACTTCGTAGCCGTAGAGGCGGTCGAGGATGCGGCGGGTTTCCTGCGCGTCGACGAGGTCCATGTCCAGCTCGCGGGTGTTTTCGGCGGCTTCGCGGATGGCGGATTCGGTGATCTCGTTGAACACCATGCGCTCCACCGGCACCTTCGGCTTCAGGGTTTCCAAAAGGTGCCAAGCGATCGCTTCGCCTTCGCGGTCCGGGTCTGTCGCGAGCAGGAGCTTGTCGGCCTGCTTGAGCTTGGATTTGAGGTCGGTGACCTTCTTTTTCTTGTCCGCGTCGACGACGTAGATGGGTGTGAAGCCGTCCTCGGGGTTGACGCCGAGTTTGGCCCACGGTTCCTTCTTGTACTTGGCGGGGATGTCGGCGGCTCGGCCGGGCAGGTCGCGGATGTGGCCGACGGAGGCTTCCACAATAAAGTCGTCGCCCAGATACTTCTGGATCTTCTTCGCCTTCGTCGCGGACTCCACAATGACTAGGGTCTTGCCGCCTTCAGCCACGTTGACTGACACCTCGCTTTGCACAGAGTTATTGCCTAACAGACAACTAGCACACGATTGTGCACCCGGGTAATAGGACTACACTGCTCGGGTGCCCCGGAGCCGTGAACCGCGGGGGCGGAAAGGATGCGTATTCGTGGTCGATTCCCTCATCGATTTCCTGCACACGCTCATGGCGATGCCGGTGTTTTACCCGCTGGTGACTGTTCTTATTGTCGCGGATGCGCTGGCGCCCGTGGTGCCGTCGGAGACGGTGCTGAACTTGGCGGGCGCGTTTTCGGCATCCCGCGGAGTGCCGAGTGTGTGGGGCGTGATCGCCGCGGCGTCCATCGGCGGGATCATCGGCGACAACATCTGCTTCGCCCTCGGCGGCAAGCTCATTCACCGGGTGGAGACGTTGGACCCGGAGTCGAAGGCGGGCCAGGCGATCCGCTGGGTGCGCCGGAACATGAACCGCGGCGCCGGCGCAACGATTATCGTCGCGCGTTTCATCCCCTGGGCGCGCTGGGTGGCCACGATTGTGCTGGCGTCGGTGCGCTACAACTGGTTCAAGTTCGTCTTCTTCGACACCGTCGGCGTGATCCTCTGGGCGTTTTTGAGCGTCGGCGTCGGTTACTTGGGCGGGCGCATCCTGCAGGACTACCCGCTGCTGGCGATGCTGTTGGGCGTGGTGCTCGGCTCGTCTGTCGGCTACCTCATCCAAAAGGGGCAGAACAAGTTCGCCGAGTGGCGTGATGTGCGCCAAGGCGTGAGCAACGTATAAAAACGGGGCTCCGAGCGGAAGCCCCGTCGATAAGCAAAGAGTGCTTAGAGCGCGCGCACCTGCTGTGCCTGCGGGCCCTTGGCGCCCTCGCCGACCTCGAATTCGACCTGCTGGTTTTCTTCCAGGGTGCGGAAGCCGGAGCCCTGGATTTCGGAGTAGTGGACGAAGACGTCGGAGGAGCCGTCGTCCGGGGCGATGAAGCCGAAGCCCTTTTCGGCGTTGAACCACTTCACGGTACCGGTTGCCATGGTGAAACCTTTCAAAAATTTGCGTAGAGATGTCGTCCACCAGGGCCTAACGGGTCCTGGTGCCCGCGTGCACAATCCTCGCGAGCACCGCTTCGGGCGCACACAAAATCTGTGACCGCCACCCAGTGTGCCATGAAGTGCGAGCCTTAGCACTGGGAACTGGCATACTTCCCTGTGATTATGGTTTCCCCGTTCGGTACCGAGCTGCTCGGCGCGCTGAAACGCCGCCACCCCGCGGCGACGATTACGCATGTCGAGCATGTCCCCGCACGTCAGGCCCGCTATAGCGAGTGGCCTGGGTGGGTGGAGCCGCGGTTGAAGCAATTGCTTATCGACGAAGGCTTCGCTTCCCCCTACCTCCACCAAGCCCTGTGCGCAGAGCATGCGTGGCGCGGTGAGGACGTGGTGGTGGCGACGGGGACGTCCTCCGGCAAGTCGTTGGGCTACCAGCTGCCGGTGCTGACCGCGCTTGTGCAGGATCCGACGGCGTGCGCGGTGTATCTGACGCCGACGAAGGCGCTGGGCTCGGACCAGCTGCAGGCCACGCTGCGGATGGTGCAAGGCGCGGGTCTGGAGGGCATCCACCCGGCGCCGTACGACGGGGACACGCCGACGGAATCGCGCGCGGGCATTCGGGAGCACGCGCGCTACGTGTTCACCAACCCGGACATGCTGCACGCGTCCGTGTTGGGCTCGCACGCGCGGTGGGCGCGGGTCTTGCGGCACTTGAAGTACGTGGTGGTGGACGAGTGCCACACCTACCGGGGCGTGTTCGGCGCGAACGTGGCCTTGGTGCTGCGGCGGCTGCTGCGCATCGCTGCCGCGTACGGGTCTTCCCCGACGCTGATCTACGCGTCGGCCACCGCGGCGGACCCGGCGGGGCAGGCCCGCCGGCTGAGCGGGCGCGAGGCTGTGGCCGTGACCGAGGACGCCGCCCCTTCCGGCGAGCGCACCATCGTGCTGTGGGAACCCGGCTTCATCGAGGGCGCCGAGGGCGAGGGCGGCGCGCCGGTGCGCTACCCCGCCACCGCTGAGGCCGCTTCAGTGTCCGCGGAGCTGTTGCTGCAGGGCGCGCGGACGTTGACGTTCGTGCGGTCCCGGCGCGCCGCGGAGACGGTGGCGATGCGCACCCAGGAGCACCTGTCGGCGGCGGGCCGCGCGGATATGGCCGAGCGCGTCGCGCCGTACCGGGCGGGGTATCTGGCGGAGGACCGCCGCGAGCTGGAGCGCCGCCTGGACGATGGTGAGCTGCTGGGGGTGGCATCCACGAACGCGCTGGAGCTCGGCATCGACGTCGGCGGGCTGGACGCGGTGGTGATGGCGGGGTTTCCAGGCACGGTGGCGTCGTTTCGCCAGCAGGCCGGGCGCGCGGGCCGGCGCGGGCAGAGCTCGGTGGCGGTGCTGGTGGCGCGCGACGAGCCGATGGACACCTACCTGGTCCACCATCCGGAGGCGCTTCTGGGCAAGCCGGTGGAAAATTCCGTGTTCGACCCAACCAACCCGTTCATTCTGCGCGGCCACGTGTACTGCGCCGCGGTGGAACGGCCGCTGAGCGAGGCGGACGTGGAGGCCTTCGGCGCCCGCGACGTGGTGGACGACCTGACTGCTGCGGGCTTGTTGCGCCGCCGGCCGGCGGGCTGGTTCGCGGTGCCGCAGTTGGACGGCGAGATCACGCCGGAGTCGGCGCACGCTTCGGTGTCGCTGCGCGGCGGTGTGGGCGAGCAGGTGATGATCGTGGACGTCGCCGACGGTCGGCTGCTCGGCACCGTGGACGCGGCGCGCGCGATGAGCCAGGTGCACGACGGGGCGGTCTACATCCACCAGGGCGAGTACTTCGTGGTCCAGGCGCTGGATCTGGACGACTACGTGGCACTCGTGGCGCCGGAGAGGCCGGACTACTCCACGCAGGCGCGCTCGACCACGGACATCACGATCCTGGGCGAGGCTCACCAGCTGGTCAACCCCTCGCCGGGGCTGTGGGTGGCAAGCGTCGACGTGGAGGTCATCGACCGCGTCACCGGCTACGTGGTGCGGCTTTCCGACGGCACCGTCAGCGAACACATCCCGCTCGACCTGCCCGAGCAGCGTTTGGTCACCCGCGCGGTGGCGTACACCATCGACCCGATGGTGTTGGACGAGCTGGGCATTACCGCCGGCGAGATCCCCGGCGCGCTGCACGCCGCCGAGCACGCCGCGATCGGGCTGCTGCCGCTTTTGGCCACGTGCGACCGCTGGGACATCGGCGGCGTGTCCACCGCGCTGCACCCGGACACGATGCTGCCCACGGTGTTCGTCTACGACGGCCACCCCGGCGGCGCGGGCTTCGCCGACGAGGGCTTCGCCCGCTTCCACGAGTGGATCGAGGCGACCTGGGAGACCGTGCGTTCCTGCGGCTGCGAGGACGGCTGCCCGTCGTGCGTGCAGTCGCCGAAGTGCGGCAACGGCAACCAACCGCTGGACAAGCGCGCCGCGCTGAAGCTGCTTGGCGCGCTAGTGACCATGACGGCGGGCTAGGGCCCCGCGCGGGCAGCGGCCTCCGCCCGGCGGCGGGTGGCTGCCACCACGAGGTCACCCGCGGTGACCTCGCAGGAGACCACGCGCGCGCCGTTGAGCTCCGCGGTGCGCCTCGCCGTGGTGCAGGCGTCGGCGCCCTGGTACATCGCGGTCGCGCCGGCCACGGCGGCTAGGTCCGCCGCGACCCGGGCCCGGTGCGTGTCAGAGGTGTGCACCCCGAGCGCCACCACCGCCAGTGCCAGCGAAACTACTGACGTGATGATGCCGGTGGCGGTGATGGTGGCGGAGCCTTCGTCGGAAAGCAGACGCATCAGAACTCCACGGGGAACACGGCTGTTGCGCGCATGGTGCCGATCGGCGCCGGGACCGAAGCGGCCGCGGTGGCCAGGCCCGCGTTTTCGGTGACGGAGACCTCGCCGCGGGGCGCGGCGTACTCCACCCCCAACGCGTGGGCGCGGGCGGCGGCACCCGCGATGTCCACGGCCGTGATGTAGGCGGCGACGGTGGCGATCCCGCCCACGATCGCGGCTGTGACCACCACGAGGGCCGACAGCGACAGCGCGGTTTCGATGGTGCTCATCAGCCCGGCGTGTTGCTCAGCGCGTCGGTGATGACGCTTTCGATGGCGTTGGTGACGGCGTCGCCGTTGACCACGAGGTAGAGCACACCGGCAAGCGCCGCGGCCGCGAGGCTGCCAAAGGCGTATTCGATGGTGGACATCCCCTGGTCAGAGCGCATTTTCTGGGCCCTGGAGGCAGCGTACAGATAGGCGGTGGTGAGTGCGGAATTGAGGTAGCGCATGGGAAAAAACTCCTTCTAGTTGATCAGTGAGGTGCCGAGGCTGATCACCGCGGGCGCGAGCCCGAGGACGAAAAACGCCGGCAGGAAAAACGCGGTGAGCGGGATGGCGATGAGCACGCCCGCGCATTCCGCTTTGGCTTTGGCCCGGTCCCCCGCGCCCGCGCGCAGCTGGGCGGCGATGCGCCCGCAGCCCGCGGCCAGCGAGGTTCCGGAGGTGGCGGATAGGGCAACAAGCCCGGCGAGATCCTCGCCGCCCGGCAGGTGGCGGATCTCGGCCCAGGCGCGCTGGGGTTCAACCCCCAGCGCCGTCAGCGAGGCCACGGTGTGCCACGGGCTGCGTGTCCCGTGGGTGTCGGCGACCGCAGCCGCCGCGGTGGCGGCGGGCAGGCCCGCTGAGACGCATGCAGCGAACAGTTCGATGTCGCTAGCACAGCGCTCCGGGTCGGCCTTCTCGGGGCCGTCGCGGGGCGCCTTCGGGGAGGCTGCGGTGACGCGGCCGCCCGGGCCAGCCGGAGCGACAAACAGCGCTGCGGCGACGAGGAGTGCGGGAACGAGGCCGATCATGCGCTGGCCCCCTCGATGATGCGGCGCGAGACTGCCACGCCCGCGCACACCAGCGCGGTGCCCGCCACCAACAGCGCCCCGCCGAGCCCGCCGCCGGTGAGAAACGCCAGCGGGTTCGCGCCCATCGCGGTGCCCATGAGCACACCCGCTACCGGCAGCAGCGCGAGGACTGCGGCGGTGGTTTGCGGGCCGGCCAAGGCGGCGCGGGTGGCGTCGCGGTGGCGGTTGGCGTGGTCGATGTCGTCGCGAAGCGCGGCGACCAGCTTCGCCAGCGGCACCCCACGCGAGGCCGACAGCGCCCAGAGCGTGCCGAGGCGTTCAAGCTCCGGCACGTGGGTCTCCAGCGGCGCGCCGGAGCGGGCAAGTTGCGTCAGGCGGGCCGCTTCCGGTTGCAGCGGGGCCGGCGCCTGCTCGGCGGCACGCGCCAGCGCGTCCGGCATGGCGGCGCCTGCCTGCAGGTTGGTGGACACTGCCCCGAGGTACGTCGCGGCCGCCGCGCTGCGCCGCCGGGCGGCCCTGTCGTCGCGGCGGGCGCGCAGCACGTGCACCAGCGTCGCGCCGGCCATGGCCGCGGCGACCACGAGGCTGACGCGGCCGAACACCACCGCGCCGACGCCCGCAACCGCCATGGTGGCCGGGATAAGCCTGGGCGCGGGGCTTAGGGTGCGCTCGACCACCCGGTACGCGGGCGACGGCGCGGCGACGGCGACAGCGCAGGCGAGCAGAATCACGGTGATCATCGGGCGAGCTCCTCGTAGCCATCCAGCTCGCCGCGATCGGCGTCCCAGACCACTCTCGCGCGCACCGGCTCGCCCTCGAGCACGCCGATCTGCTGCAGGTAGCGGGTGCCGTCGGTGCGTCGTTTGACCACCAGCACCACGTCGATAGCGGCCGCGAGCTGGGCGTGCAGCCCGGCGCGGTCCATCCCGCCGAGTGCCGCGAGCGCCTCGAAGCGGGCGGGCACCTCCTCGATGGAGTTGGCGTGCAGGGTGCCAGCCCCGCCGTCGTGGCCGGTGTTGAGCGCGGCGAGCAGGTCGACCACTTCCCCGCCGCGGATCTCGCCGACGACGATGCGGTCCGGGCGCATCCGCAGCGATTGGCGAACCAGGTCCGCGATCGTGATCGCGCCGGCACCCTCGGCGTTGGCACCGCGGCTGGTCAGGTTCACCACGTGCGGGTGGTCCGGGGTCAGCTCGAGGGTGTCCTCAATGGCCACGATTCGCTCGGACGGGTCCACCTCCGCGAGCAGCGCGGACAGCAACGTGGTCTTGCCGGAGCCGGTGCCTCCGACGACCACAAACGCCTTTCGCTTGGCGACGATCCCCCGCACCAGCGCCGCCCTCTCCTCGTCAAGCGCGCCGCGCGCCACAAGATCGTCGAGCGTGGCCGAGGCGGTGCGCAGCACGCGCAGGGAGATGCAGGTGCCTGCCTGGGCGGTCGGGGCGAGTACGGCATGGAAGCGCAGTAGGGTGCCGTCGTCGCGGGTGACGTGCCCGTCGCAGAACGGCTGCGCGTCGTCCAACCTGCGCCCGCAGCTGACGGCCAGGCGGGTGGCGAGCCGCCTCACGGAAGCTTCCGAATCGAACGTCAGCTCCGAGCGCTCCAACCCCTGGCCGGTGTCCACGTACACCTCGTCCGGGGCGTTGACGCAGATGTCGGTCACGGCAGGGTCCGCCAGGATGGCTTCGAGGGGCCCGGCGCCCGTGGTGTCGTCGCGAAGCTTGCGCATGATGTCTAACACCCCGATGTCGCTGATCACCACCGCCTCCTCGCGGATGATCGCGGCGATGCGCGCCGGGTCGGGCTGAGCCGGCTCGTCGGCCAGGCGGCGCTTCACGCGTGCGAGCACGTCGTCCATTTAGGCCACCTCCCCCAGCACGGCCTCGGCGGCGCGGTTGAGCGTGCGCGGCAGCTTCGCCGGCAGGCCGGCCTGGTCCAGCTGCTTGGTCAACCCGCGAACCTGCTGCACCTGGGCGATCACGGGCGCTTTCGCCGTGTCCTCCACCTGAGCGGGCTCCAGCGAGGCCCACTCGCTGTGCCGCAGCACCAGCGCGTTGGCCACCCCGGCGGCGTTGCACTCGGCGACGATCCGGGCGGCGGCAGCGGCCGCGCGCAGCTCGGGCCGCAGCATGACCACGGCGAGGTCGCAGCGGTCCGGCAGCAGCGCAAGCGGGGCGTCCACCACCGTCAGCCCGTCCGTGCCGGCGGCGTGCACCACGGCGTTGAGCTCATCCAATGTCAGCCGGAACGGGTCCGCCACGGTTGTTCGCGGAAACGTCAGCAGCGCGGTGCCGTCCTCGCCGGCGGGCAGCGCCCCGCGCAACTCCGCGCGCGAGACCGCCCCGCCGGCGGCGAAGTCGATCTCGCCCCAGCGCGCGCCGGGCGTGCTCTCTAGCCCCAGCAACAGGTCCAGGCCGCCGGAGAGCTGGTGGGCGTCGATCAACGTGGCGTTACCCGCCACCCGGCACAGCGCCGCGGCCAGCACCGATGCGCCCGCCCCGCCGCACGCGCCGAGCACGGCGACCACCTTTCCGCTCGCGGCCGCCACGGCCGGGGCCAGCGCCAGCGCGCCGATGCTGCGCAGCACGTCCGCGGCCTGGGCGGGCAGGGCGAAGACGTCCTCGCGCGTCGCGGCCGGGGCGGTGTCCGCGACCACGGTGAACACGTTCGGTCCCCGTGGTTGGGTGCTTAAGGAGGGGGCCCGGAGGTCGTCGATAAGCAAGGCATGCGCCTTGGGAGCGTGGCGGGCGAGCTGGGTGTCGTCGGCGGCGTCGATGACCTTGCGACCTGTGGCGGCGGCGATGTGGATGGCTTCGGAGTGCAGCGCCGGGTCCGCGACCGCGACGACGATGGGGCCTGTGTTTGCGTGTGTCATGGCGGTAGCGTGCAACCGTGGCAACCCGGAAACAATGGGCAAAATTTTTTCTGTGGATAACCCACCCCCATTGCGGACGCTTCAACAATTCCGCTGTGGATAAGTCGCCCCACGCGTCACACTGGTTTCACAGGCCTTAGCTACGCATCCGTAGGGTTTGGGGTCTACACTGCAGGAGTATGTCTGCTAACAAGCCGGTGGCGGCCTTCTTCGACCTGGACAAGACGATCATTGCGACGTCGTCCGCGTTCGCCTTCGGCAAAGAATTCCTGAACAATGGGATGATCACCCGCCAGGAAGCCTGGGAGCTCTACCTCACCAAAGCCCAGTACATGCTGGTGGGCCAGTCCAGCCAGAAGATGGACTCCACCCGCGACGCGCTGGCGCAGATGGTCGCCGGCTGGAACGTCGAGGACATCCAGCGCATCACCCGCGACACCCTGCGCGAGGTGGTCGCCCCCGCCATTTACGCCGAGGCGCGCCAGCTTATCGACGACCACAGGAACGCCGGCCACCACGTCATCATCATCTCGGCCTCGGCTGCGATCCTGGTGGAGCCGATCGCCGACGAACTCGGAGTGGACACCGTGGTCGCCACCGAAATGGCCGTGGAAAACGGCAAGCTCACCGGCGAAATCACCCGCTACCTCAAAGGCGACGCGAAGGCCGAGGCGGTGCGACAGTTCGCCGCCGAGCACGACTTCGACCTGGACCACAGCTACGCCTACTCCGACTCGGCCACCGACATCCCCATGCTGGAGCTGGTGGGCAACCCGGTGGCCGTGAACCCGGACCGGGCGCTGAAGAAGCACGCGCTAGCCAACGGCTGGCAGGCCCGGACGTTTAAGAACCCGGAGCCGCTGTTCCAGATGCCGAACGCGCGCGAGGTGGGCATCGGCGCGGGCGTGATCGCGGGCGTGACCGCGCTTGCAGTCGCCGGTGTTCTTATCGCCCGCGCTATGGGCGGCGGCAAGGACGACAAGCGCTCGGCGTAAAACCGCGTGACTTTTCTACCCCGATTCGGGCAAATGCCTCCATACATCGCTAACATCGTGTGAAGAATTCCAGGCACCTTCCCGGGTGCCGTATAAAAGCCACCCAGGAAGGTGAACTACAAGTGAGCAACGAAGGCCTCTACACCAGCGGCTCCACCGCCGTGAACGCCAAGGTGGACTCCATCCCGCTGCGCGACACCTACGCCACCCAGCCGGGCAACGACTCCATCGGCACCCTGATCTCCAACGCGTCTCAGCAGGTATCCACCCTGGTCCGCGGCGAGATCGAGCTGGCCAAGGCCGAGGTCGTCGGCGAGGTGAAGAAGGGTGCGATGGGCGGCGGCCTGTTCGCCGTGGCCGGCGTGATCGCCCTCTACTCCTCCTTCTTCCTCTTCTTCGCCATCGCGGAGATGCTCGCGTCCTGGATGCACCGCGGCTGGGCGTTCTTGATCGTCTTCCTGGCCATGCTGGCGCTGGCCGGCCTGCTGGCATTCATCGGCTTCAAGAAGATCAAGAAGATCAAGGCGCCGGAGAAGACCATCGAGTCCGTCAACGAGCTGAAGAACCTCAAGCCGGGCCAGGCGCAGAAGAACCTGGCCAAGGACGAGGCTGGCCTCTACACCTCCTCCGGCACGGGCTCCTCGCTGCCGCGCACCGGCTCCACCGCCGTTAACCGCTAACGCACGCTTGCGTATCCGCGGGGCGCGTTAAGCTCCGCACATCCCCTACGCGCTGCTGCACTTGGTGTGCAGTCAGCGCGTATCCCGTTTCTGAGGTGTCCAGGGACGCGCCGAAGATCATGCCCGCGACCTCGCCGCCCGGGGTGAGCAGCGGCCCGCCGGAGTTGCCTTGGCGGATGTTGCCGCGGATGGTGTACGCCTCGCGCTCCACGCGCCCGGTGGTGTAGATGTCCGGGCCCGCGATTTCCAGCTTGCCGCGGATGCGCACCGGCGCCGCCTCGAACGGGCCGGACTTGGGGTAGCCCATCACCACGGCGCTGTCGCTGACCGCCAGCTCGTCTTCGGCCCAGCGCAGCTCCGGCAGGCCCAGTTCCTCGGCGCGCAGCACCGCGATGTCGGTGTCCGGGTCAAACAGCACCACCTGCGCGGGCTTGACTCCCACCACAGTGTCCAGGGCCACCCGTTCGGTGCCGGCCACCACGTGCGCGTTGGTGAGCACGTAGCCGTCCTCGATGACAAAACCGGTGCCCATCAGGCGCCGCCGGCAGGTTTCCGCGTCCCCCATCACGTGCACCACGCTGGGGCGAAGCTTCTCGACGACCTCCGGCTCCACCACGGACCCATCCGGCGCCGCTACCTGCGCCCCGCCCAGCGAATGGAAGGGGGAGACCAACGGCGGCAGCCCGGATTCGTCGAGAAGCGCGGCGAACCTCGCCGGCAGCTTCGAGGCGGACTCGGGCGCGGCGGCGTTGATGGTGCCGAAGACGCGGGAGGAGCGGATGCCGTCGCCGATCTCGCCCGGCACCGAGGCCGCCAGCGGGATGGAGATGAACCACAGCACCGCAGCCACCGCCACCGATTGGAACGTCGCGCCGAGCGCGGAATCCAGCACGCGGCGGCCCCGGGAGCGCACACGCCCGCGCAGGCTGGCGCCGACGGTGACGCCGACCAGGTTGCCCAGGCCCACAAACAGCACGACCAGGGCGATGAGCAGCACAATGCGCACCGTCTGGGACTCCGACAAGTCCAGGACGAACGGTGCCAGCGCAAGCCCGATGACCAGGCCCGCCACCACGCCGATTGCGGAAAGCACCGCGGAGAGCGCCCCCTGGCGCCAGCCGCTGATGCAGGCGGCGACGACGGCGAGCGCGAGCAGGACGTCGATAACCAGGTGCATTCCGGTGATGTTACCGCTCACGGTTGGCAGAACGCGCCAGCGCAGCCCGCAAGTCGCCAGGCTTTTCGTCCCAGGGCCGCACCCAGCCGCCCAGCTTCAGCACCACGGCGAGCAGCACGCCGGTAAAGCCCCACACCAGAAACTCGCCTGCCCAAAACGCGGGCCCCGACCACTCCTTGATGCCCAGCATCGCCCGGTTTCGCGGGTCCACCAGCTCGCGCACCGGCACGAAAAACACCGCGTCCGTCTCCTCCTCGCTGGCCGGGTACACCTCGCCGGGCTCCGGGGTGAACGCCACCACGGGGCGCACGCGCCGGTTGCTGCCGCCGGTGGTGGCAGCGTCCAGCAGGGCAAGCGGGATCACACGGTCCGGGTCCAGGCCGGTTTCCTCCCACGCTTCGCGCAGCGCGGCATCCACGGGCCCGCCGTCGCTGGGGTCGATGTGGCCGCCGGGAAACGCCATCTGACCGGAGTGGCTGCGCATGCGCGGGGTGCGGTGGGTGATCAGCACCCGCGCGTCCTCCGGCAGCTCGGTCGCGCGCGGGTCGCCGGCGAACAGGATCAACACGGCGGCCTGGTCCGCGCCGTCTTGTTGCAGCACGCGCGGCGACAGCAGCCGGCGCGGGATTCCCGCACCGCCGTCTTCGATGGCCTCTAGCAGGGGTTTCAGCCACCGCGGCGCGCGGTCCGGGCGCAGCGGCGCGTCCATCTACAGCGCCCCCTGAACAGCCGCGGCGAGCTCCTCAGCCGAGGTGAACTCCTTGGCAAACACCGCCACCTGCTCGCCGCCGCGCAGCACCACCGTCACCGGCACAACCGGCGGCAGGCCCTGCTCCGCGGCGAAGGCGCCCGAGTCGTCCTGATAGCTGGGCAGATCCACCCCAACTTCCTCCAGCAGTGCCGCGCCATTGCCCGCGTTTTGGTCCGCGTGCACGCCCACCACCGTGTATTCCGGGTGCGTGCGCGCGAACTCCTCCACTGCCGGCAGCTCCGCGCGGCACGGCTGGCACCACCAGGCCCACACGTTGACCACGGTGATTTCCTTGGCCTCGCCGGCCACGTCCCCGCCCAGGCACGGCAGGTCCAGCCCAGCCGGGCAGTCCGGCCGTTGAGGCACCTGCTTCTCGACGGCCACAGGGTCCCCCGTTGGTTGATCGTCGACAAGCAAACTGCGCGCGCCCGCCACCACGAGCAGGGTCACCGCGACGATGACCGCAACACTCACCCAGATCGCGCGCTTCATGCAAGCCCCAGGATGTGGTCGCGCTCCGGACCCGTGACCAGGTCCGAGGCCGCTTCCGGATCGGTGGGGCCGGCGCCGAAGCTCGGGCAGTCGAACGCGATCGGGCACACGCCGCACGCTGGTTTGCGGGCGTGGCAGATACGGCGGCCGTGGAAGATGATGCGGTGGGAGAACATGGTCCACTCGCGGCGCTCGATGAGCCCGGCGATGGCGTGCTCGATCTTCACCGGATCCGTTTCCTCGGTGAGCATGAGGCGCTTGACCAGCCGCTGAAAGTGCGTGTCCACCGTCAGCCCCGGCATGCCGAACGCGTTGCCGCGCACCACGTGCGCCGTCTTGCGGCCCACGCCCGGAAGCGTCACCAGATCCTCGAGTTTGGTGGGCACTTCCCCGCCGAAATCCGCCACCAGCTTCTGGCCTAAACCGATGAGGTTTTTCGCCTTCGAGCGGTAGAAACCGGTGGAACGGATAAGCTCCTCCACCTCGGTTTGATCGGCTTCCGCGTACGCGTGGGCGGTGGGGTACTTGGCAAACAACGCCGGGGTGACCATGTTGACGCGCACGTCCGTGGTCTGCGCCGAAAGCACCGTCGCCACTAGCAGCTCCAGCGGGTTGGAAAAGTCCAGCTCAGCGTGCGCGTCCGGGAACGTCTCCGCCAGCGTGCGGTTGATCCGGCGGGCCCTCCTCGTGCGGCCGATGTCCGTCTCCGCCCCCTTCGCCGCCGGATGGGATCCGGGGCGGCGGTGTTTTTTCGGCGTGGTGGAGGACATGACCGACATGCTAGTTATGCGTGGCGTAAAATGACACCTATGAATGTGATTCTCGTGCTGCTGATCCCGGTAGTGCTCGGAGCGTTCCCGCTGGCGATGGAGCGGCTCGAGGCGCGCGTGGTGGATTAACACCAACTTGGCCAACCACCTGACCAAGACCGCGCATGGGTGGTAAAGTGCAAAACGCACTGTGACGGCTGCCAAAAAGTTACGCGAAAGTGACTGCAACCACTGCCCCCTGGCCGTCCCAACCGAGGAGGATTCATGGAAGGCGTACAGGACACACTCGCCCGCGCCGGCATTTTCCAGGGCGTGGACCCGGAAGCAGTAGCCGCGCTAATCAACGAGATGGACACGGTGACCTTCCCCAAAGGCACCACCATCTTCGACGAAGGCGAACCCGGCGACCGCCTCTACATCATCGTCGACGGCAAAATTAAGCTCGCCCGCCACGCCCCGGACGGCCGCGAGAACCTGCTGTCCGTGATGGGCCCGTCGGACATGTTCGGCGAGCTGTCTATCTTCGACCCGGGTCCACGCACCTCCTCCGCAGTGTGCGTCACCGAAGTCACCTGCGCCACCATGGACTCCACCATGCTGCGCACCTGGATCGACACCCACCCGGAGATCTCCCAGCAGCTCCTGCGCGTGCTGGCCCGCCGCCTGCGCCGCACCAACGCGTCGCTTGCAGACCTCATCTTCACCGACGTGCCCGGCCGCGTGGCCAAGACGCTGCTGCAGCTGGCCAACCGCTTCGGCACCCACGAAGGCGGCGCCCTGCGCGTCAACCACGACCTGACGCAGGAAGAGATCGCCCAGCTCGTCGGCGCCTCCCGCGAGACGGTGAACAAGGCGCTGGCCACCTTCGCCCACCGCGGCTGGATCCGCCTCGAGGGCAAGAGCGTGCTCATAGTCGACACCGAGCACCTCGCCCGCCGCGCCCGCTAGCGCGCCCCCGTTTGCACAAATCGACAACGCTCCGGCATTTCCCCAGGTGGGAGAAGCCGGAGCGTTGGCGTTTTGTCGATTCGTACAAAACCCCTAGGGCGCGGCCTTCAGGTAGCGCAGGGCCACGCGGGTGGACTGCTCGGCGGCGCCGCGCAGCACCGGGTCCACATCGTCGTAGATCGCGTCGACCAGGGTGTTGATGTCGGCGTTCTCGCCGTGGGTCTTCAGCGCCTCGCGGATCTGCTCCAGGCGCTGGTTGCGGCGGTCGATGTACTTGCGGGCGTAGGCCGACAGGTCCGCGCCCTCGGGGCCGTGGCCCGGCAGCAGCGGGATGTCCTTGCCCTGCTCCTCCAGAAGCTCCAGGGAATCCAGGTACTTGCCCAGGTCGCCGTCCGTCTCGGAGATCATGGTGGTGTGGCGGCCGGCGATGGTGTCGCCGGTGATGATGCCCTCCAGCTCGGTGGTCTCCGGGTCTCCCGGGTAGACAAAGAAGCACACGGAATCGCTGGTGTGGCCCGGGGTGGCCACGACCTCCAGGCGTGGGGTGATGCCGTCGACGGCGACCACTTCGCCGTCCATAAGTGGATCCGCCCCCGAGCTGTACTGCGGATCCAGCGAGCGAACAGGAGCACCGGTGAGCTGGCGGAAACGCTCCGCGCCGTCAGCGTGGTCGTGGTGGCGGTGCGTGAGCAAAATGAGCGCCACCTCCCCCGCCTTGGAGCGGAGGACGTTGAGGTGGCCCTCATCCTCCGGGCCCGGATCAACGACGATGCTTCGCTGATCCCCCTCACCCCTGATCACCCAGGAGTTGGTCCCCTCGAGCGCCGCGTAGCTGGGGTTCGGCGCCAGGACCACCGCGGCGTTGGCGGTCACAGGGCGCAGTTGGCTGTAAGCGGGATGTTGCATATGCCCCAGCGTACCCGCTTAACAGCCGTGTATTGGAGTTCTAGCTCTTCAGCTCGACGATGAGTTCGACCTCGACCGGTGTGTCCATCGGCAGCGACGCGACGCCCACCGCGGAGCGGGCGTGCGCACCGGCTTCACCGAAGACCTCCTGCATGAGCTCGGAGGCGCCGTTGATCACGGCGGGCTGGCCGGTAAACGCCGGGTCGGAGGCGACGAAGCCGACGATCTTGAGCACGCGGGCGACGTTGTCGATGCCGACCAAGTCATCCACCGCGGCGATCGCGTTGAGCGCGGCCTGGCGAGCGTAGCCGTAAGCGGCCTCCTCGGTGACCTCCGCGCCGACTTTGCCGGTGGCGGGCAGCTTGCCGTCGATAAACGGCAGCTGGCCGGACGTCCACACCTGGTTTCCGGCCTCGACGGCGGGCACGTAGGCAGCAACGGGTGCAGCGACGGCGGGCAGCTCGATGCCAAGCTCCTTGAGACGATCAGTCCACATCTATTCGACCTCCCGCTTCATGTAAGCGACAACGTTGTCCTGGGTCGGGCCCGGGACAACGGAGACGAGCTCCCAGCCGTCCTCGCCCCAGGTGTCCAAAATCTGCTTGGTGGCGTGCGTGAGCAACGGAACCGTTGCGTACTCCCATTTCGTCATGGCGCCCAAGACTACCTACAGGCCGACAACTTCGCCGCCGGCAGAGAGGTACTCCGCCCAGTCCGTCACGTGCGGGTTCTTGCGCAGCACCGCGCGGCGCTGACGCTCCGTGAGCCCGCCCCAGACGCCGAACTCGACCTTGTTGTCCAGTGCGTCGGCGCGGCACTCGGTGAGCACCGGGCACGCGCGGCAGATTGCGGCAGCCTTGCGCTGCTCCGCGCCGCGGACGAACAGGGCGTCCGGATCCTTGCCGCGGCACTGCGCGTGGGTGACCCAATCCCCTCGGTCAAAAACGAGATGTCCGGATGCGTCGCACTTGCGGGACGTGGTCCGTTGTGCGTTTCGCTGCGCGGTGTTACCCAAAGCCGTGGTCATAGCCGTGCTCCTCTACTCGTTCACCTGCACCGTCTCCCCGGCGCAGTTTTATACATCCGACCGTATATCTACGGTCCCATGTAAATGTAATCACACAAGAAAGACTTCTGTCGAATGGGTCACATTTTTGGGGGGTCTTTTATATTCCCGCGCGCGGGCCGAGTCATTTAAGGTAATGGCGTGTCCGCACTGAAATCCCTAGGAAGCCTGCTTGCCACGCTCGTCGCGGCGGCGCTGGCCATTGCCCTGTGCCTCGCCCCTCTCGCAGGCCTCGGCGGCGCCGCCGTCGCCCGCACCGACGAGACGATGCAGTCGAACCTCTCCGACCTCACCCACGGCGAAGTCCCCGGCGTCACCACGATTAACGACGCCAACGGCACCCCCATGGCCTGGATCTTCAAACAGCGCCGCTACGAGGTGGCCAGCGACGGGATCTCCCAGCACGTCAAGGACGCCCTGGTGGCCACGGAGGACCGCCGCTTCTACCAGCACGAGGGCGTGGACATGCAAGGCTTCGCCCGCGCGATGGTAACCAACGTGCTCGCCGGCGGGGTAGAGCAGGGCGCGTCCACGATCAACCAGCAGTACGTGAAGAACTACCTCTGGCTCATCGACGCGGAGAACGAGGACGAGGCCAACGCCGCCACCGAACAGTCCATCCCGCGCAAGCTGCGCGAGATGCGCATGGCCTCCGACCTAGACAAGACGCTGGAGAAAGACGAGGTGCTGACCAGGTACCTCAACCTCGTCTCCTTTGGCAACCACGCCTTCGGCATCGAGGCGGCGGCGCTGACCTACTTCGACGTCCCCGCCCGCGAGCTCAACCCGGCGCAAGCGGCGCTACTGGTGGGCATCCTGCAGTCCGTGGAAGCGCTCAACCCGTACACCAACCCGGAAGGCGCCACCCAGCGCCGCAACGTGGTTCTGAACAACATGGCAGCCCAGGGCTACCTGGACCAGGCGGAAGCGGACCGCCTGGCCGGCACCCCGCTGGGCATCCTGGAGCAGCCGAAGACGCTGCCGCAGGGCTGCATCGCCGCCGGCGACAAGGGCTTCATGTGCGACTACGCCCTGCGCTACCTCGAGGACAAGGGGCTGGACATGGAGCAAATCCTCAACGGCTCCTACACCATCACCACCACCCTGGACCCGGCGGTGCAGGAGGCGGCCAACAACGCGGTGCGCAACAACGTCAGCCCGTACACCCCGGGTGTGGCCGAGGTGATGAACATCATCCGCCCCGGCGCGGATTCCCGCGACGTGTTGGCCATGGCGTCCTCGCGTTTCTACGGCCTGGACCTGGACCAGAGCCAGACCATCCTGCCGCAGCCGGCCTCCCTGGTTGGCGCCGGTGCGGGTTCGGTGTTCAAGATCTTCACCGCCGCCGCGGCGCTGGAGCAGGGCTACGGCTTGAACACGATGCTGGAGACGCCGGCGCGCTCGGTACTCTACGGCATGGGCGACGGCGGCGCGGCCAACTGCCCGCCGGGCGCGTACTGCGTCGAAAACGCCGGCACCTACGCCCCGCGCATGACGCTGCAGGACGCGCTGGCGCAGTCGCCGAACACCACGTTTGTGGAGCTGATCCAGAAAACCGGCGTGGCACCCGTCGTCGATTTGGCGGTGCGCCTGGGGCTGCGCTCGTACGCGGACGAGAACTCGTTCGGCGACGGCCGCTCCGTCGCACAGGCCGCGAAGGAAGAGAACATGGGCGCCTTCACCTTGGGCCCCCTCGCCGTGAACGCGCTGGAGCTGTCCAACGTGGGTGCCACCTTGGCCTCTGGCGGGCGTTGGTGCGAGCCGAACCCGATCAAGGAAGTGCTGGACGAAAACGGCAAGCAGGTCTTCATCGACCGCCCCGCCTGCGAGCAGGCGGTCGAACCGGACATCGCCGGCGCGCTGTCCCAGGGCATGTCAAAGGACATTGTCGACGGCACCGCGTCCGCTTCCGCCCGCAACAACGGCTGGTCCGCCCCGACGGCCGCGAAGACGGGCACGACGGAGTCCCACCACTCCACCGCGTTTTTGGGCTTCACCCAGACCATGGCGGCCGCGCCGTACATCTACAACGACGGCACCCAGTCCACCCCGCTGTGCACCCAGCCGGTGCGCCAGTGCCAGTACGGCACGCTGTTCGGCGGCAACGAAGCGGCCGATACCTGGTTCCAGGCGGCGGCCGGGGTGCCGGGTGCGGCCGCGGGCGGGCTGCCGCCTGCGAGCCCGGTGCACATGCGTGGAACGAAGCGCGGGGCGCTGGACGCGGTGGTCGGCCAGTACTCCTCCGCCGCGAAGTCTCAGCTTGAGGCGCAGGGCTACGCGGTCACACTGAACACGGTCAACGGCGCCGGCGCGCCGGCCGGCACGGTGGTCTCCGCGGTCCAGGATGGCCCGAACACCACGGTGACGCTGAACGTCTCCGACGGCGCCGGCGCCGCCAGCGCCAGCCCCTCCGCGCCCCCGAGCTCGGCGGCGGCCCCCTCGCCGTCCGCGCCGCCGCAACCAAGCCCCGCTTCCCCGCCGGGCATCGAGGGCCTCGAGCAATCGCTCAACGACGCCCGCGACGCCATCGCCGACGTCTTCGGCGGCGGGCCCGGAAACGGCAACTAGCTCAGGCGTGCCTTCACAGCCTCGGAGAGGCGCTTGCCGTCGGCGCGGCCCCCGGCCTTCGCCGTGGCGGCCTTCATGACCTGTCCCATCTGGGCCATGGACTCGGCGCCGGTTTCGGCGATAGCTTCGTCGATAAGCTTGGCAAGCTCGTCGTCATCCAGCTGCTTCGGCTGGTACACCTCGAGGATCGAGGCCTCGGTGAGCTCGGCCTCGGCGAGGTCGTCGCGGCCGTTGGTTTTGTAGATGTCCGCGGACTCGCGGCGCTTCTTGATCTCGCGGGCGATGATCTTCTGAATCTCCGCGTCGTCCACCTCGTGCTTGGATCCTTCGGTCTCGGCGGTCTGGATCGCGGCCAGCAGCATGCGGATCGTGCCGGTGCGCTCCTTTTCCTTCGCCTTCATGGCTTCCTTGAGGTCTGCGCGGATCTGGTCTTTCAGTGCACTCATGCTTGCGAGATTACAGTGGTGCGGGTGAAGAAGTTGACGGGAATCGGAGCACTTTGCCTATCGACGGGCGCCGCCACGCTGACGTGGGGGTACACCCAACGCAACAATTTCCAGCTGCGCGAGTACACCCTGCCTCTGCTCGAGCCGGGGGTGTTGAAAGGTCGCGACGAGTTTAGGGTGCTGCACGTGTCCGACCTGCACATGATCCCGGGACAGAAACAGAAGGTGGAATTCGTCTCCAGCCTGGACGCGCTCGACCCCGACCTAGTGGTCAACACCGGCGACAACTTGTCGGATGTCGGCGGGGTGCCGTGGGTGCTGGACGCGCTGGGCCCGCTGTTGAACCGCCCGGGTGCGTTCGTGTTCGGCACCAACGACTACTGGGCGCCGCGGCCCGTCAATCCGCTGAAGTACCTGACCGGGGCGAAGCGCGAGCCGTCCTACGAGGACCTGCCGTGGGAGGGGATGCGCGCCGCGTTTGTGGAGCGCGGCTGGCAAGACGCCACCCACGCCCGCCTGGAGTTCAAGGCATCCGGCGTGCGCCTGGCGCTCGCGGGCGTGGACGACCCGCACCACGAGCTGGACCGGTATGCCGAAATCGCCGGGGCGCCGAATGAGGACGCCGATCTGTCTATCGGCCTGCTGCACGCGCCG
Source organism: Corynebacterium faecium (assembly GCF_027257105.1). Classification (NCBI taxonomy): domain Bacteria; kingdom Bacillati; phylum Actinomycetota; class Actinomycetes; order Mycobacteriales; family Corynebacteriaceae; genus Corynebacterium; species Corynebacterium faecium. Next base: position 711 of record NZ_JAPYJX010000010.1, on the reverse strand, counting down.
TACCGCCGGGTGCTGGACGCGTTCGAGGCCGACGGCTACCAGCTCGCGCTGGCCGGCCACACCCACGGCGGGCAGATCTGCCTGCCCGGCGAGCGCGCGATTGTGACCAACGCGGACATCGACCGCGAGCGCGCGTCCGGGCTGCACAAGTACGGCAAGATGTGGATGGAAGTCTCCAACGGCTTAGGCCAGTCCAAGTACGCGCCGGTGCGCCTGTTCTGCCCGCCGTCCGCGAGCCTGATCCGGGTGGTGGAGCGCGGACGATAGGTATTGTGACCTGCCGTTTTGGCTGATTCGCCGCCCGGGGGTAATGTGTTGCCAGTACCGCGGGCGAGAGCCCAACGATACAACCGGGATATGGCGCAGCTTGGTAGCGCGCTTCGTTCGGGACGAAGAGGTCGCAGGTTCAAATCCTGTTATCCCGACCAGCCGTGCCTCTTGGAGTTTCTCCGAGAGGCACTTTTCTTATGCATGTCGGCACGGTCAGTAGAGTTGCCTTTGTGCAAAAGAAGAAGAAAACCTTCTCCCTCCCCGGCCGAGTTCCGGTGTCGTCGATTTTTCTCGATGAATCGGGCTCACGGAATTCTTGGGTTAAACGACAAAAAGTGTGTCTGGCTCGGCGTGTCGTGGGGGTTAGATTTGGCCTTTTTGGATGCCGATTGAGTGGGTGTAGTCGGTGTCGATAGCGTTGTCGTAGAGGGCTGGTCGTCC